>NZ_JBBMEN010000014.1:0-67353 GCF_040096575.1 Faecalibacterium intestinale | reverse complement strand
CGGCTGGGGCCGCGCCACAGGCTGGAGGAGGCGCCGGCGCTCAGCAGCGTCCACTGCCCGGCGGGAGACGCTCCGGTATTCCGAAATTTCAAATAATGATTCCGCTGAATATGGCCAAAGCGCAGCGGCGGCCATTCCAAATGTTTTTAACCTCTGGGGTGGCCGGTATATGTCAGCGCTACGGTGTCGGGGCCGGTGTTGGCAGAGACCACACCGCCCAGCTCAAATACGGCCAGCGGCGGCTTGCCAAAGGCTTTGCGGCAGGCTTTTTCCAGATCCTCTGCCTGCGGGATGTTGGTGTGGCCGATCATATACTCAAAGTCCTCCACATCCCCGGCGCGCTTCTGGCACAGATCCACCATGGCGGGCACGACTTTTTCATCGCCGCGCACCTTGGCTTCCACCTTGGTCTTGCCATCGATCAGGGTAATGATGGGACGGATGCCCATCAGCTCGCCCATGACGGCTGCGGCGGCGGAGATGCGGCCGCTCTTTTTCATCTGCTTCAGGCTGTAAGGTCCCAGCACGATCTCCATGCAGTTCATTTTCCGCTCAAACTCATGGATGACGTGGCGGATCTCTGCGCCGTTCTGCAGCTTGCGCGCCATCTCGCACAGATACCAGCCGAACACCATAGAATAGGTGTGGGGGTCCAGCAGATGGATGTTCAAATGGTGCTCCGGGCGCTCTTCCCGCAGCATACCCTGCGCCATCAGGGCGTTGTTATAGGTGGAGGAGCCGGACTTGTTGATGGGTACATGGATGACATCCGTGTAGCCCTCGTCCACATACTGGCAGTATTTTTCACAGAACTGGATGGGCGTAATGGCGGCGGTAGAGGGCACACCCTTTGCCGCGCGCATCTTATCGTAGAATTCGGTGTTGGTGCAGTCCACACGCTCAACGTAGTCCACATCATCCAGCAGGATGTGGAAGCTCATGATATCAATGCCGTACTTTTCGGCCATCTCCTGCGGGATATCGCAGGAGGAATCGGTCAGGATCGCGATCTTGCTCATAATTTCCCTCATTTCCATTCATAATCTCGTAGGTGGCCGTGGTCCAGCAGCTCCGGGAAATCCCACTGCCGCAGCACCTCGTACACGCCCACCGCCACGCTGTTGGAAAGGTTCAGGCTGCGGCAGGTGTCCCGCATGGGCATCCGAATGCAGTGCTCCTGATTTTCCGCAAGCAGTGCTTCCGGCAGGCCGGCATCCTCGCGGCCAAACACCAGATAAGCCCCGTCCGGGTACTGTACATCGGTGTAGCGCTGGGGAGCCTTGGTGGTAAAGTAATAGTAAGGGCCGTTGTTGCGGGCAAAAAAGTCCGCAAGGCCGTCGTAGTAGGTAATGTCCAGATAGTGCCAGTAGTCCAGCCCGGCGTGCTTGAGCTTTTTGTCGTCAATGGCAAAGCCCATAGGCCCCACCAGATGCAGACGGCAGGCGGTGCAGGCGCAGGTACGCGCCACGTTGCCGGTGTTCTGGGGGATGCGGGGCTCTACCAGAACGATATTCAAAGTCGGCTTGTTCATCATAAGATGCCCTCCGGTTCCTCCCGCAGGGGACACAGACGGGGCAGCAGCGGCTCGAACCACACGCCGAAGCGGGTGTCCTGCGTGCAGGGCGTGCCCTGAATAGCCAGCGAAACAAACTCTGCGGCGTTATCGGCAGCGGCGCTCAGGGCGTTGCCCTGCAGCAGCGAGCCGATGAGCACTGCGCCGTACAGATCCCCCGTGCCGGGGAAGCTGCGGCTGATATGCAGCTTTTTGATAACGAAACGATCCGTGCCGGTGCCGGCACAGCCGATGTACTTGCCCAGCGGCAGGCCGGTGACCACCGCGTTGGGGGCCAGCGGCTGCAAAGCATCTGCAAGCGCCTGCGCGGCGGCATCGTCCAGCTGCTCGGTCACGGGCTGCTGCTGCAAAAGCAGCTGTGCTTCGGTGTAGTTGGGCAGGATCAGGTCTGCCGCGCGGCACAGATTGCGGATGCGCTCGATCAGCGCCGGGGTAACAGTGGAATAGGCCTTGCCGTTATCGCCCATCACGGGGTCCACCACCTTGTAGGCGGCAGGCCACAGGGCAAAGGCTTTTTCAGCCAGCGCTACCTGTGCTTCGCCGCCCAGATAGCCGGTATAGATACAATCAAATTGCAGTTCCAATGCCTGATAGTGCTCCAGCGCGGCCATGCCGTAGGCGCTGCCGTCCAGCCGGGCAGGGGTGCCAAGGCCGCCGGTGTGGGTGGAAAGCACCACCGTGGGCAGCGCCACCGGCTGGAAGCCCATGACCGACAGCACGGGCAGGATCACTGCAAGGCTGCACCGTCCCACGCCGGACAGGTCGTGGATGCAAAGGATCTTTTTTGGTTCAACGGGTTTTTGCAAATAGGAAAACCTCCTTGCCGAAAAGCCGCGCGCAGCGGCCTATAAAAAGCATCATACAACAGTATACCACAAATTGCTGCATAAAAAAAGCGCATACCAGATTCTTTTGCGGAAATAATAGCACTGCAAGCCCTGTCATGACAGGCCGAAAGGAGAAATTCAGAATGAAACAGCGAGAAAATTCTGCCGCAGGCATGGTAGTGGGCATGGCCGCCGGTGCAGCCCTGGGGGCTGCCGGTGCCATGATGGCCACCCAGAGCAAGCGCCAGATGCGCCGCAACGTGCGCAAGGTGATGAAGGGCGCAGAAAACGCGGTGATGCAGCTGGATAAGATGGCCACCGATTTTGTGGAAAAGCACATCGACTGCTGAACAGCAAAAAGCGCCGTCCCGGGTGGAACGGCGCTTTTTGTTATCGTGCGGCTTATTTTGCCCAGATGCACATCCGGGCGGTGGTGTTGATCTCGCCCAGCAGGCTCAGATCCATCTGGATATTGCAGGTCACGGTCAGCGCTTTGCCCACCTCGCTGCCGGTCAGCACTGAGGCAGGCAGGTTTTTGATGGTCAGGATGCCGTTGCCCTTTTCAATATCGCCGGTCAGGGTGCCGGTGTAGGTCACATCGCCGATGGTCAGGCCGGACAGGTAGCCGGTCACATTGAGCTTGGTCACCTGCTTGACGGGCAGCGTCAGGGTATAGGTGCCGTTGGACTGGCGGGTAAGGGTGGCTTCGCGGTCAGAATCGATGCCAGAATTGGCCATGGATTCCTTATCGGACTTTTCCTTCCAGAATTTGACCCCAACGGGGGTGTTCGCAGCGGCAGAAGCGCCCAGCGTGAACACACAGAACAGCAGCAGCGTCAGCAGGGCAGCGCCGGTACGTTTTAAGGCAGTGGTCATGGTTTTATCCTTTCTGCCGCAGCTGCGGCATGGTGAAACAGAGTATATAATGCCCTATAAGGTACTGATTTGTCAATACTAACATAACATGACCGGACGGCGTTGTCAATGCGCCTTGGCAGTCTTTCACAAAAATGTTTCGAATCGGTCACAGAGCTTGGAGAAGCGGAAAAGCCGCGGCCTGCCATTGACTGCTGTCTGACAAAAACGCCCCGCAGCGGCTGATAGAAGGCCGCTGCGGGGCGTAGTGCTATTTGAGGTTACTTTTTGCCGTGACGGCCAAAGCGGTACTCCTTGCCCTCGCGGATGCGCTGGATGTTGGAGCGGTGCATATAAATGACCATCGCGCCCATGATCACCGAGCCGATGGCGCACACAGTAAGGTCGGCGGCAGAGTAGCCCCGGAACACGCCGTACAGGATGGTGAGCACCGGGTAAAGTGCCGCCATGGTCACGCTGCCCAGCGATACCATGCCCGTGGGCAGCAGGCAGGCCAGAAAGATGACCGCCAGAAAGGGGATCAGCACCGGCTGGATGGCCAGAATGGTACCACCCGCCACCAGTACGCCCTTGCCGCCCTTAAAGCCGAAATACAGGGGCTTCAAGTGGCCGATAATGGCAAAGATGGCGGCAAGATACACCGCAAGATACGGCGAGAGCGTGGTACTCTCCGGCATCAGGGTGAACAGCCAGCGGCCGATGCACACAGCCAGCACGCCCTTGAGCACATCGCCGAAAGCGGTAAGTGCCGCTGCCTTTTTGCCGAAGGTGCGCAGCATATTGGTCATGCCGGCAGCGCCGCTGCCGTACTTGCGCACATCATCGTGGTACAAAAACTTGCTGACGAGGATACCGGTGTCGATGCTGCCCAGCAGGTATGCCTGCACGGCGGACACCGCAGCGATGAGAACAGATTCCATCATCTGAGCCCTCCTGACGTGTTATACGTCCTTGGCACCCACCTCGCCGGAGCCGCGCTCCCGCACGACCAGACGAATGGGCGTATGCTCCAGACCAAAGTTTTCGCGGATCTGGTTGATGAGATACCGCTGATAGCTGAAGTGGAACAGGTGCTTTGCGTTCACGAAGGCCACGAACGTGGGGGGACGGGTAGAAGCCTGCGTCAGGTAGTAGATCTTCAGGCGGCGGCCCTTGTCGCTGGGGGGCTGCATCCGGGCAGTAGCGCGGGCAAGCATCTCGTTCAGCACACCGGTGGGTACGCGGGCACCGTTCTCGGCGTCCACATCCCGGATCAGCTGCATCAGCTTGTTCACGTTGTAGCCGGTCTGGGCAGAGATGAAGATGATGGGTGCGTAGCCCATAAAGCTGAAGCACTCGGCATAGCCGCGGCGCTGTAGCTCCATGGTGTTGGTCTCCTTGCCTTCCACGGCATCCCACTTGTTCACCACAATGATGCAGGCCTTGCCCTGCTCGTGGGCGTAGCCAGCCACCTTGCTGTCCTGCTCGGTAAAACCGACGGTGGCATCCACAAGGATCAACGCCACGCGGCTGCGCTCTACAGCAGCCAGTGCGCGCACCACCATGTAGCGCTCCAAGCCATCGCTGATGTTGCTGCGCTTGCGCAGACCGGCGGTATCGGTAAAGATGAACTTGCCGTAGGCGTTGTCCACCGGGGTGTCGATGGCATCGCGGGTGGTGCCGGCTTCATTAGCCACGATCATGCGGTTCTCGCCCAGAATGCGGTTGGTCAGGCTGGACTTGCCCACGTTGGGACGGCCGATGATGGCAACGGGGATGCGGTCCTCCTCCACCACGGTCTCGCTGAAGTCCAGATGTGCACACACTGCATCCAGCAGGTCGCCTGTGCCGTGACCGTGCACGGAAGAAATGGGCATCACCTCGTCAAAGCCGAGGTTGTAGAACTCGTACAGCTCCATGGGAGCTTCGCCCACCTTGTCGCACTTGTTCACGGCAAGAATGATGGGCTTGTGGCTGCGGCGCAGCATATGCGCCACGTCCTCATCGGCTGCGGTCAGGCCGTTGCGCACGTCCGTGACCATGATGATGCAGTCGGCGGTGTCGATGGCGATCTGTGCCTGCTCACGCATATGGGCCAGAATGCCCTCGGTGGCCTTGGGCTCGATGCCGCCGGTGTCCACCAGCAAAAACTCGTGGCCGTTCCACTCGCAGTTGGCAAAAATGCGGTCGCGGGTAATGCCCGGGGTATCCTCCACAATGGCAAGGCGCTGGCCGCACAGCTTATTGAACAGGGTGGATTTGCCCACGTTGGGGCGGCCCACCACTGCTACGATCGGTTTGCTCATGGGGTCTCCTCCTTTCTTAAAAGGGGTAAAATACAATAAAAATGGCGTTATCAGCTGCCGCTCTTTCTTCTGCGGGCAATGTGCAGGCCGCTGCGCAGCAAAGCGCGGGCTTCGTCCCCGCCTGCTGTGGGCAGAACCTCCACTTTTACGCCCAGCTGCTGTCCCAGCTGCTCTACCGTGATATCGTCAAGGAAGGTATCTTTTTCCTCCCGCAGCATCACAGCCGGGATGCCCAGCGTTTTTGTGGCAAGTTTGCCTGCGCACTGGGCAATGATATCGGTGGCAGTGATCAGGCCGGTCACCCCAACATTGCCGCCGAAAAAGCGGTTCTGGATGGTGTGGACGTGCACGGTGATCATGGGGTACTGGCGGTGCAGCTCCTCCATCATGCGTGTGATGAGGGGCGCTGCCATGGTGCCGGTGACCACATCCAGCTCCTTGGTGCCGTAGACCCGGTGGGGCTTGTCCAGCTCGGCCAGAAATTCTTCCTCGAACAGGCGCATCATGCCCACGCCGTTTTCCAGCTGGTCGTAGTCCTCGTAGAACTCCGGCGCAGGGATGGGACGGCCTGCCTTGAGATACCATTCATCGCTGGGGTAGATGATGCGCTTGCCGTGGCGGCGCTTGCACTCATCGCCGAACTCTTCCATAATGTCGATGACCTCGGCGCTGGTCTTTGCATCGTAGGGCACCTGCGGGTACAGATTTTTGCGGTAATCCGTAATGCCGCAGGGCACGGCTGCAATGCTTTGCACCATGGGGGTCAGTTCCAGCAGGTCGGCAAGGGTGCGGCGCAGCTCGTCGCCGTCGTTCACGCCGCGGCAGAGCACCAGCTGACAGTTGACGGCAATGCCGCCCTCCACCAGACGGGGCAGGTACTTGAGCACCTCGCCGCCGCGCTTATTGGCCAGCATCCGCACCCGCAGCTGAGGGTTGGTTGTGTGCACCGAGATATTGATAGGGGAGATGTGCATCTTGATGATGCGGTCGATCTCGTGATCCTGCATATTGGTCATGGTGATGTAGTTGCCGAACAAAAAGCTCAGCCGCTCGTCATCATCCTTGAAATACAGACTCTCGCGCATACCGGGGGGCAGCTGGTCGATGAAGCAGAACATACAGTGGTTGGAGCAGGAATGCTTTGCATCGCCCAGATAGGTCTTGAACCCGCAGCCAAAGGGACCGCGCTGCGGCCGCTGCACTTCCCACTCCCGGATGCCGTCTGCTACCCGGGCTTTCAGGTGGAAGCTGCTGCTGTCGGTATAAAAATCGTAGTCCAGCGTGTCGTTCAGCTCGTTGTCGTCCACGCTCAGCAGCTCGTCACCGGGGGCAAGGCCAAGAGCTTCGGCTTCGCTGCCGGCATCTACCTGCTCGATCCGTATCGCCATCTGCATCCACCTCCTCTAAAGAACAAGAAGGGGAAGGCTTTGCGCCCTCCCCTTCTGTACATAACACCATTATGCCACCAATTACGCGCAAATTAGGCCTTCTTGATGACTTCCTCGCCCTTGTAGTAACCGCAGTTGCCACATGCCTGGTGGGGGAGCTTCAGAGAGCCGCAGTTGCTGCACTTCACCAGTGCGGGGGCCTCCAGCTTCCAAACATTGCTGCGACGCTTGTCGCGGCGGGCCTTGGAAAGATGTCTCTTAGGTACTGCCATATTTTTGCACCTCCTTGATGGGTTTATCTGTTCAGCAGTGATTTAAGGATCGCGAGCCTAGTGTCTACGGGGGCATCGGTCTGCTCTGCCGGTGGGCAGGTGCATTCCGCCTTTTTCTTACCGCACTGCGGGCAAAGCCCGGCGCAGTCGGGGCTGCAAAGCAGCACCGTGGGGATCTGGAACATGAACTCCTGATTGAGCCATTCGTCCACGTCCAAGTGTCCTTTTTCATCCAGCGGAAGATCGAAATCCGGGTCATCCAGATCCCGCTCCTTGACGATCCACTCCGTATCGACTGTCTCTTCCCGGGTGACCGGGTCCAGACAGCGGGCGCACTCTCCGTGCACCAATGCCTTTGCCCGCAATGTTATCTGGACCTCGTCGCCATCGGTCTGCGCGTCAAAGACGGCTGTGACCGGCTGCGGGATCCTTGCACCGGCATAATCGTACGCAGATAAATCACACTGAAACTCTGCATGGTACGGTCTTGCGCCGGCGGTGATAAACTTTCTCAGGTCAAATTGCATAGTACACCTCTGAAAAGGCTGCTTTGTTAGTATAGCGCCAAAGCAACCCTTTGTCAACACCAAAACAGGCAGAAAACCGAAAAAATTTATTTTTCTCCGGTCTTCTGCCTGTTGGAAAAGCCTTTAGCCCTGTTCTTTTATCAGATTACAGGTACTTCTTCACATCGTGGGGCAGTGCGGCCTCGTCTGCGCTGACGGTCACGGTGACCTTCACGCTGTCACCGGCAATGGCTGCCATCTCATCCAGCACAACGCCCAGACGGTTGATATCGTGATCCAGCACCTTCAGGATGCCGTCAATGTACAGGTCGGTGATGTCGTAGTTGCTTGCCATCAGGCCGGCCACAAAGCCGTACAGCATTTCGCCGCCGGAGATCTTGTACTCGTCCAGATCGATCAGACGTGCTGCAGGAGCGATGTCGTAGGTGAGCTTCATGCCCTTTTCCACAACAACAACATTGCCTTTGGAGGTCTTGACCGCGTCGTTGATCTGGTCGATCATAGCCTTGGTCTTGCCGGAGCCCTTGGTACCAACAATCAGTTTAATCATAGTTCAGTCCTCCTGTATTTTCCACGCCTTGCGGCGGGAGATCATTTTTTACGTTCGGCTTTTACTTCAGCTTTGCTTCCAGCTCTGCGGTCAGGCCCTCGTAGCCGGGCTTGCCCAGCAGGGCAAACATATTCTTCTTGTAGCTTTCCACGCCGGGCTGGTTGAAGGGGTTCACGCTCAGCAGGTAGCCGCTGCAGGCGCAGGCACGCCAGAAGAAATAGATCAGGTAGCCCACATTATAAGCAGACAGGTCGTCCACCTCGATCAGCACTTCGGGCACGCCGCCGTCGGTGTGTGCCAGAATGGTGCCCTCCATGGCCTTGCGGTTGACCACGCTCATGTTCTGGTTTGCAAGGAAGTTCAGGCCGTCAAAGTTGCCCTCCAGCGGGTCGATGAACAGATCCTGCGCGGGCTTCTTCACGTCCACGATGGTCTCGAACATGATGCGGGCGCCTTCCTGAATGAACTGACCCATAGAGTGCAGGTCGGTGGAGAAGATGCAGCTTGCGGGGAACAGACCCTTGTTGTCCTTGCCCTCGCTCTCGCCGAACAGCTGCTTGTACCACTCGTTCATCAGGGTGAAGTCCGGCTCGTAGCACTCCAGGATCTCCACAGCCTTGCCCTTGCGGTACAGGATGTTGCGGATGGCGGCGTACTTGTAAGCATCGTTATCGGGGCTCAGCACGGAGAAGCGCTCCATAGCGTCGGCAGCGCCCTGCATCAGAGCATCGATGTCGATGCCGGCGGCGGCGATAGGCAGCAGACCCACGGCGCTCAGCACGGAGTAGCGGCCGCCCACGTCATCGGGAACTACGAAGGTGGGCCAGCCCTGCGCGTCAGCCAGCTGCTTCAAGGTGCCCTTGGCACGGTCGGTGGTGGCGTAGATGCGCTTGTTGGCTTCCTCCACGCCCATCTCCTTTTCCAGCAGTTCACGCAGCACACGGAAGGCCAGAGAGGTCTCGGTGGTGGTGCCGGACTTGGAGATGACGTTGATGGAGAAGCGCTTGCCCTTGCACAGGCTGATGATGTTGTTCAGGTAGGTGGGGCTGATGCTGTTGCCGCAGAAGTAGATCTTCAGACCATCTTCCAGCTCGTTGTGGTACATACCCTTAACGGCTTCCACAACAGCGCGTGCGCCCAGATAGCTGCCGCCGATGCCGGCCACGACCAGAACGTCAGAGTCCTCGCGGATCTTGGCAGCGGCTGCCTTGATGCGGGCGAACTCTTCCTTGTCATAATCCCGGGGCAGGGTCATCCAGCCCAGAAAATCGCTGCCGGGGCCATTCTTGGCTTCCAGCTGCTTGTGGGCGGCTTCTACCTGCGGATAAATAGCTGCATATTCCTCTTCGCTGATGAAGCTGGAGAGGTGTTTCGTGTTCAGTGCGACACTCATTATTATTAAAACCTCCAAACGATCTGCCGGGTCTTTGCCCTGCGAGGAAATATCTTGGTATAAGTGTACCGTTCCCTCCGGGTAAAGTCAAGGTCAAATTCCTTAGATTTCATACAATTTTAATAGTGTTTTTTTGTTTCTTCATCCATATTTGTTCAGGTATCCAACAGCTCTGCCGGGCGTCCGGCGCACTTTTGTGCGCTGAAGCGCCTTTTTCGGTGCAGGGTCAGGCTGCAGCACCCCGCAGGCTGTCCCACAGCAGCTGCAACGCGGTGCCAAAATCCATGCACGGCGCATCGGCGGCGGCGCACACCGGGTACTCCCCCTGCACCGCTTCGCCGCACAGCAGCTGCGCCTTGCCCACCGTCTGTCCCCGGGTCACCGGGGCTTCCAGCACCTCAGGCAGGGATAGCTGCACGGTCAGCTGCCCGGCGCTCTCGGCGGGCAGCAGGGCGGTCTGCGGCAGAGCAGCATAATCCAGCGGCACAGTCTCCTCCGTGCTGCCCTTTACCTTTAATTGCAGCGGGCGATCCTCCGGCAGGGGCACCGGTGCGGCGCGGTAGGCTGCAAAGCCGTAGTCCAGCAGGGTAGTGGCGGCTTCGAACCGCTCCTTGCTGGAAGGTGCACCCAGAACTACCGCGATGAGGTCCAGCCCGTCCCGGGTGGCGCTGGCGGTAATGCACACGCCCGCCCCGCCGGTGGTGCCGGTCTTGAGCCCGGTGATGCCGTTGTACCGCCGCAGCAGCTTATTGGTGTTCACCAGCTGGGTCTGCCCGCCGCGCAAAGTGTCCGTCCAGATACCAGTATAGTGCAGCACCTCCGGGCAGGTATTCAGAATGGTACGGCTCATGATGGCCACATCCCGTGCGGTGGAAAGATGTCCCTCGGTGTCCAGCCCGCAGGCATTGCGGAAGGTGGTGTGCTCCATGCCCAGCTCTGCGGCGCGGGCGTTCATCTGCTGCACAAAGGCAGGCTCGCTGCCGCCCACAAGCTCTGCCACTGCCACCGCCGCATCGTTGGCGGAGGACACACAGATGGCTTTGAGCATCTCGTCCAGCGTGAACTGCTCCCCGGGCTCCAGCCAGATCTGACTGCCGCCCATGTGGTAGGCGTGCTCGCTGACCGGCACGGCAGTGTCCATGGTCAGCCGCCCGGCGTGCACCGCTTCAAAGGTGAGCAGCAGGGTCATCACCTTAGTAATGGAAGCGATGGGCATGGTCTGGTCGGCATTCATCTCATAAAGCACCGTGCCGCTGGTCTGGTCGATGAGCATCGCCGCGCGGCAGGGCAGGGTAAGCTGCGGCGGGGTGACCGTCAGGGGCTGCACTGCCGGTTCTGCCTGTGTTTGCACCGCCGGCTGGATGCGCAGCCCTTTGCCCTGCGCCGTACCAAAGGCCAGCGCAAACAGCCAGAAGCAGACCACCCCCGCGCACAGCAGCGCCAGATTTCTCCGTTCCATTCCTCATACCTCCCCGCGCAAACTCTCTTTTTGCAGTGTATGCCACCGCTTTTGCAGGTATGCCGCTGGGCAATTTGTTCAGTTTTTGTGCGGGAATTCAGTGCTTATCTACAAAGTGTGAACACATCCGTTGCAAAACGCCTTATTTTGCGGTATGCTATGACCAACAGGAGATCCCCTGTATTTTGGATATGTATTGATTTTATTCTGGAGGGATTCTTATGAGCACGATTTCTCGCCGTACGTTCCTCAAGCTGGCTGGTGTTACCGCGGTCGCCACTGCCGGCGCTTCCATGCTGACCGGCTGCTCCTGGTTCGATGATGTTAAGCTGGTGATCATGGGCAGCGTTGATGACGGAAAGACCTATACCGAGGTTTTCAGCAAGACCATGCCCCGCATTCTTATCAATACGGTAAAGGGCAACCTGAATCTGGCTCTGAAGCTGGTCAAGGAACAGGGTCCCGAGGCATACCGCGGCGCAGATGTGACCGTGGACAAGGACTATCCGAACTGCCTTACCTTCGTCAAGGACAAGGAGACCGGCAAGGAGAGCATGATCATCGCTGTCAAGGTCGCCATGGTCGAGGTCGAGTACGAGGTGCTGGTCAACGGTAAGAGCATCACCTCCGGCAAGCACAGCTTCCCCAAGGGCGTGACCGGCATCGACGAGGACACCGCCCGCAAGATCATTGCCGAGGTCGCCAAGAACAACGACAAGGTACCCGCCAATTACGAATTTGATTCCACCGTTGCCAACAACCTGAAGGTCGTCAACGGCAAAATCACCGTTGCGCTGAAGGTGGCAGCGGCCTGATCCTATCTCATTTGCACCTGTTGAAGGCTGCTGCACAGTGCTTTGTGCAGCAGCCTTTTTTGCGCCCGGTTTTCCACCAATTGCCGCCGGACGGTGCAATTCCGGTCTTGCGTACTGCCGTTGTTTTGTTATATAATGAAGAGTAAACCCTATTTTATCCCATTTTGTGGAAAGGAACCCCTCTCATGCGAGTTTGTTTTTATACCTTGGGCTGCAAGGTCAACCTGAACGAGACCGGCGCACTGGAACAGCTGTTCCGTGCCAACGGCTTTACCATTGCGCAGGAAGGCGAGGCTGCGGACGTGTTCATTGTGAACAGCTGCACCGTGACCAACTTCGGCGACCAGAAGAGCCGCAAGTGGCTGCGCCGCAAAAAGCGCGAGAATCCGGGTGCGGTGACGGTGCTGACCGGCTGTTACCCGCAGGCTTTCCCGGAGGAAGCCGCGCAGTTTATGGAAGCCGACCTTGTGTGCGGCAACGGCGACCGCAAGGCCATTCTGGACAACGTGCAAAAGCTGCTGGACGGCCACGAGCGCATCGTAGCTATTGCCCCGCACCAGCGCGGCGAGCAGTTCGAGGAGCTGCCGGTGGAGCGGTTCGAGACCCACACCCGCGCCTTTATCAAGGTAGAGGACGGCTGTAACCGGCAGTGCGCCTACTGCGTCATCCCCCGCGCCCGCGGGCCGGTGCGCAGCCGTGCCGAGGAGAGCATTCTGGCCGAGCTGCACCAGCTGGCCGCTGCCGGTTACCGCGAGGTGGTGCTCAGCGCCATCTCCCTGCCAAGCTACGGGCTGGATACCGGCACGAATCTTGTGGAACTGGTGGAAAAATGCGCACAGGTGCCGGGCATCGAGCGCATTCGTCTGGGCAGCCTTGACCCCGATATGCTCACCCCGGAATTTATCTCCCGCTTGGCGGCGGTGGACAAGCTTTGCCCCCAGTTCCACCTGAGCCTGCAGAGCGGCTGCACCGCCACCCTGCGCCGGATGCGCCGGGTGTATACCGCGCAGGAGTACGCACAGGTGGTGGAACAGATCCGCGCCGCCTACGGAAGCCGCCCGGTCAGCTTTACCACCGACTGCATCTGCGGCTTCCCCGGTGAGACGGCAGAGGACTTTGAGGAGAGCTGCGCGTTTTTGAAGAAGATCGGCTTTGTCAAGGTCCATGTGTTCCCGTACTCCCGCCGCAGCGGCACCCCGGCCTACGATTTCCCGGATCAGATCCACGAGCGGGAAAAGCAGGAGCGCAGCCGCCGCATGAACGCCGTGGCCGAGCAGGTGCGCTGCGAGGCACTGGCTGCCTTTGAGGGCACCGAGGACGAGGTGCTGCTGGAAACGCCCCTGTCCGGCACGCTGTTTACCGGCTACACCCGGCTGTACATCCCGGTGGTGGTCTCCGCTCCCGGTTGCGAGAGCGGGCAGATCGTGCGGGTAAAGCTGGGCCGCTACGACGGCGAGCGGGTGCGTGCAGCACTTTGCTGAAAATTTTTCATTTTACTTATACATTCTGTGCATCCGCATGAATACAATAAATTTTTAACGATTTTTGTATTTTGCCCTTTCCATACGCACGTCTTTATGTTAAAATGAAGATGGATTTATCGGGTCCGGCGTGCTGTAAGCAACCAGCACGGTACCATCCGCGCCCGTATAGCGCCGTTTTATGCTCTGCACACAGGGCAGGCGGCTCCGTTTTATGGCTGTTTCAAAGCAAGGAGAGATTGGAATGAGTTTCAGAGGAATCAATACCACGGTCATCCAGATCCGCCGTCAGGTGTTTACCGAGGTCGCCCGCATGGCTTACGCCAACGTCAAGGGCGAGCAGGCCAACCACCTGATGCGCAAGATCCCCTATACCATCATCCCCGGTGAAGAGGGCAAGCTGCGCAAGGACATCTTCCTCGAGCGCGCCATCGTTGAGGAGCGCGTGCGTCTGGCTATGGGTCTGCCCACCCGCCGCATGGACGAGCACAACAGCGTGGTCTCCGGTCTGGAGGACGCCTCCATCGCCGATAAGTACTATGATCCCCCGCTGGTCAACGTGATCAAGTTTGCCTGCAACCGCTGCCCGGAAAAGCTGGTCAAGGTGTCCGACCTGTGTCAGGGCTGCCTTGCACACCCCTGTATGGAGGTGTGCCCCAAGAAGGCAATCACTTGGGAGAGCGGCCGTTCCACCATCGATCAGGAAAAGTGCATCAAGTGCGGCCGCTGCGTCACCGTCTGCCCTTACAACGCCATCGTCAAGACCGAGCGTCCCTGCGCCGCTGCCTGCGGCATGGGTGCTATCCACTCTGACGAGCTGGGCCGTGCCGAGATCGATTACAGCAAGTGCGTCTCCTGCGGTCAGTGTCTGGTGAACTGCCCCTTCGGTGCCATTGCCGACAAGGGTCAGATCTATCAGCTGATCCAGGGCTTCAACCGCGGTGACCGCATCTATGCGCTGGTCGCTCCCGCCTTTATCAACCAGTTCCCCTCTCTGGCTTCTACCGGCAAGCTGAAGTCCGCCCTGAAGGCCATCGGCTTCTGCGATGTGGTGGAGGTTGCCATCGGTGCCGACCTGTGCACCGTGGACGAAGCACACGACTTCTTGGAGGAAGTACCCGAGAAGCTGGACTTCATGGCTACCTCCTGCTGCCCGGCATGGAGCATGATGGCAAAGACCACCTTCCCCGGCCTTGCCAAGAACATCTCCATGACCATGACCCCCATGGTGTTCACCGCCCGCATGATGAAGCAGGCCGACCCCGAAGCACGTATGTGCTTCATCGGACCCTGCGCCGCCAAGAAGCTGGAAGCTTCCCGCCGTACCGTCCGCTCCGATGTGGACTTCGTGCTGACCTTTGAGGAGCTGGCAGGTATCATTGAAGCCAAGGATCTGGATCTGGACAATCTGGAAGTGGATCCCGCCGAGATGGATCTGTGCTACGCTTCTGCTGCAGGCCGCGGCTTTGCACAGTCCGGCGGCGTTGCCAAGGCTGTTGCCGACAAGATCAAGGAATGGCGTCCCGACATGGAGGTGAAGATCGCCTCCGCACAGGGTCTGGCCGACTGCAAGAAGCTGCTGATGCTGGCCAAGGCCGGCAAGTACAATGGCTATCTGCTGGAGGGCATGGGCTGCCCCGGCGGCTGCATCGGCGGTGCCGGCACTATTGCCGACCCCGTGCGCACCGCAGCTGTGCTGAACAAGTATGTGAAGGATGCCGAGTTCACCGACCCCGAGCAGAGCGCCTTTATGTCCAACATCCATATGCTGAAGGACGACCCCAACTTTGAGGTCTGAGCCGCTGTAATATAATTACCCGTAAGGCTGCTGCACAGTGATTTTGTGCAGCAGCCTTTTTGTTAAAAAAAGCTGAAACTTTGTGGAAATGCCGTGAAACGAAAATTGGACGCTTGTTTATCGGGGCAAAATGCGATACACTACAAATAAGAGTTTCTGATGGATGCTTTTTACAAAAAAGTATCTTGTCATAAAAGAACCTAGGAGGAACGGCAAGAATGATCTGGAACAAGTCTAAACAGCCCGCCGACCCGCAGCAGGGCACAGCAGCTGCACCGAAAAAAGGCGGCGCGGCGGCCTTTGCCAAAAAGAACTGGAAGTGGCTGGTGCCGGTAGCTATTGTGGTGCTGGCAGGCGGCTGGTGGCTGCTGAAGCCCAAGAGCGCAAAGCCCGCTAATGTGGATACTTCCTATACGGAAGTCATGCCCGAGACCCGGGATGTTTCCAACACGCTCAGCGTCACCGGCACGTTGAATCCCGCCAATACTTACAGTGTCAAATCGCTGGTGTCCGGCAAGGTGCTGACCGGCAGCTTTGAAGAGGGCGATATCGTGGAAGAGGGCACTGTGCTGTACACGGTGGATTCCTCCGACGCCACCACCAAGGTGGAGCAGGCAGCCATCACCCTGCAGCAGGCGCAGCGCAGCTACGATAAGACCGTAGACCGCCAGTATGTCCGTGCTGAGGTGGCGGGCGTCGTCAGCAGCCTGAAGGTGAACAAGGGCGATGAGGTAAAGAGCGGTCAGGAGGTGGCCGTGGTGCGGGACAGCTCCAAGATGAATCTGGTGCTGGAGTTCCCGGCTGCGGATGCTGCCAACTTCTCGGTAGGGCAGACCGCCGAGGTCACGCTGGACGGCACCTTTGAGGTGCTGCCCGGCACCATTACCGCCGTGACCGGCACCGATGCCCTGAGCACCGGCAACCTGCTTACCCGCACTGTGACCCTCTCGGTGTCCAACGCGGGCGGTCTGACCACGGCACAGGCTGCTACGGCTACTGTCAACGGGGTCAGTTCCATTGCGGCAGCCAACTTCCAGTATCAGGCCGAGCGCACCCTGACTGCGCTGACTTCCGGTACTGTCACCGCCATCAATGTGCGGGAGGGCGGCAACGTGAACAAGGACGACATCATCCTGACCCTCAGCGGTGAGGAACTGACCGAGTCCATCCAGTCTGCCTCCGAGACCCTGCGCGGTGCGGAACTGTCCATGCAGAATATGCAGGACACCATGGATAACTACACCATCACCTCGCCCATCAGCGGCACCATCATCGAGAAAAATGCCAAGGTGGGCGATGCCCTGAGCACCGGCAGCGACCTGTGCACCATCTACGACCTGAGCTATCTGGAAATGACTATCAAAGTGGACGAGCTGCAGGTCAGCAGCCTGAAGGTGGGGCAGTCCGTACAGGTGACCGCAGACGCCGTGAAGGATAAGACCTACGAGGGTCTGGTCACCCGTGTGTCCATGAAGGGTGATACCAGCGGCGGTACCACCACCTACCCGGTGACCGTGCGCATTGACGAGACCACCGGTCTGCGCCCGGGTATGAACGCCAACGCCGAGATCGTGGTGGCACAGGCCAAAAATGCGCTTACCGTGCCTAACGCCGCCATTGTGCGGGGCAGCTATGTGCTGGTGCGGCAGGATTCTCCCAGCGCCGTGAACGCTGATGCTTCCATGAGCGCACCGGAGGGTTATGTGTACGTCAAGGTCAAGACCGGCGTCAGTGATGACAACTATACGCAGGTGACCAGCGGCCTGTCCGAGAGTGATACCATCGCCTACGACCCCAGCTCTGTGAGCAGCGACAGCTACTATGACGACGGCGGCTACGACTACTCCGACGGTGAAGTGATCGGCGGTACCGAAAACGCCGCAGACCCTGCCGAAGGCGGCGAGGAAATGCTGCCGGAGGAGACGGAAAACGCCGAAGAACCCGCAGCGGACGCTGAAGAGCCGGCAGAAGGCATTGACCCCGCTGAGACCGGTGCAGTTGTGGTGAATTGACGCAGGAGGGATGAATGAGCGCTCTGATCGAGTTTGATGCGGTGTGCAAGTATTACCAGATGGGCGATACCACGGTAAAGGCTGCCGACCACATCACCATGAAAATCGAAAAAGGCGAGTTCGTGGCCATCGTGGGCCAGTCCGGTTCGGGCAAATCCACCTGCATGAACATCATCGGCTGTCTGGATGTGCCCACCCACGGCACCTACCGGCTCAACGGCCGGGATGTGGGCAAGATGAACCGCAACGAGCTGGCCGCCATCCGCAACGAGATGCTGGGCTTTATCTTCCAGCAGTACAATCTGCTGCCCAAGCTGAACCTGATGGAAAACGTGGAGGTGCCGCTGGTGTATGCGGGCATCTCCCGCGCCGACCGCCATGTCCGCGCCCGGGAGGTGCTGGAGCAGGTGGGGCTTGGCGACAAGCTGAAAAACCGCCCCAACCAGCTTTCCGGCGGTCAGCAGCAGCGTGTGTCCATTGCGCGGGCACTGGTGCGCAACCCGCCGGTCATTCTGGCAGACGAGCCCACCGGCGCGCTGGACTCCCATACCGGCCGCGAGGTGCTGGGGCTTTTGCAGCAGCTGCACAAGCAGGGACACACCGTAGTGCTGATCACCCACGACAACTCCATTGCCGTGCAGGCCGACCGCATCATCCGGCTGGAGGACGGTCAGGTGGTGTATGACGGCGACTCCCACGCACCGGAGGCTATGGTGCAGCCCACCCTGCTGCCCGAAACGCCGGAAAAGGAGGAACAGGCATGATCTTTGAAACCTTCCGGCAGGCCATCCAGAATGTGTGGAGCAACAAGCTGCGCACCTTTCTGACCATGCTGGGCATCATCATCGGCGTGATGGCGGTCATCGTCATCGTGGGTCTGGGCAACGGTATGACCAAAAGTATGCGGGACAGCTTTTCCGCACTGGGCACCAACACCCTCAGCATTCAGGTGTGGGGCTATGGCTCCCGCACCGTGCCGGTGGAGGAGATGTACGATATCTGCCAGCGGCATTCCGACCTGATCAAGGCGGTGTCGCCGCAGGTCAACTTCAGCGGCAGCGCCAGCGGTACGCTGAAGATCGGCACCACCAGCTACCGCTGGTCCAACATGAGTGGTGTGGACGAAAACTTTACCGAAATGAAAAACTACCAGATCGTTCAGGGACGCGGCCTGCAGTACATGGATATGCAGGACAATAAGCAGGTCTGCGTCATCGGCGATTACCTCAACCGCGTGGCCTTTGGCGGCAACGGCGTGGGACAGACCCTCAAGATCGGTGCCAACAAGTTCCGCGTTGTAGGCGTGCTGTCTGCCAAGGTCAGCGACCCTACCATGCAGCAGGGCAGCGACGATGACTGTGTTTATCTGCCCTACACCACCGTGATGCGGCTTTCCAGCCAGAGCATGGTGGACTGCTACACTGCCATGATGGCCGACGAAAGCCTTGCCAACGAGGCCAAGACCACCATGGAAGAGGAATTGATGTCGATCCTCAAGACCGAAAACGGCTACTATGTGTACAGTGCCAGCGAGTGGCTGGAGGAAATGAACAAGATGATCAACATGGTCATCGTGATACTTACCGGCATCGCCAGCATCTCGCTGCTGGTGGGCGGCATCGGCATTATGAACATCATGCTGGTGTCGGTGACCGAGCGCACTCGCGAGATCGGCATCCGCAAGGCGCTGGGCGCAAAGGAACGCACCATTCTGGCGCAGTTCGTGGTGGAGGCAGCTACCACCTCTGCGCTGGGCGGCGTTTTAGGCATTGCGCTGGGCTATGTAATGTCCATGGTGGCGAACAGGGTGCTGCCCATGTTCATGACTGATACCACCGTTACGGTAAGCCCCTCCTTTAACTCCATTGTGGTGGCCTTTGGCATCTCGGTGGGCATCGGCGTGCTGTTCGGTTATCTGCCGGCACGGCGCGCAGCCCGGCTGAACCCCATTGAAGCATTGCGCTACGATTGAGCGCGGCGGCGTGATAAACAAAGAACAAGAGGTACGACCAATGAAAAAACGGATTCTCGCATTTCTGCTGGCGGTCAGCATTGCGGTGTCGGTGCTGGTGCTGCCGGTCTCGGCGGCCAGCATCAACAATACGGCTCTGCAGACGGCTATCACTCTGGGCGCTGTGCCCACCGGTCAGGAGCTTGGCGCCAACGTTACCCGCGGTGCCTTTGCCAAAATGCTGGTGTCCTTTTCCACCTACCGGGAGAGTGTGGACGCGCAGGGAACTGTGGGCACCTTGTACCGGGATGTGCCCGGCACCTCCCAGTGGGCACCCTACATCCGCATTGCGGTGCAGCAGGGCTGGATGAACGGCTACACCGACGGCTCCTTCCGCCCGGACAACACCGTCACGCTGGAGGAAGCCTGTGCAGCGGTGCTGAAGCTGCTGAGCTATAAGACCACCGACCTGACCGGCTCCTTCCCGCAGGCACAGCTGAACAAGGCGCAGCAGATCGGTCTGCGGGATCAGCTGACCTGCACGCAGGGTCAGGCTATGACCTACGAGCAGTGCACCCTGCTGCTGTACAACGCCCTGCGCGCCAACACCGCAAGCGGCAGCGCCTACGGCAGCTCGCTGGGCTTTACGGTGTCCAACGGTCAGGTGGATACCTCCTCGGTGCTGCTCAAGAGCCGCAAGGGTCCCTTTGTGGCGGAGGAGGGCACCCAGCTGCCCTTTACGCCGGTGAGCGTCTACCGCAACGATAAGACCTCCGCTTCGGCAGAGCTGAACAAGTACGATGTGTACTATTACAGCGAAAGCCTGCAGACGGTGTGGATCTACACCCGCCGCGCCGCAGGCCGCATTACCGCGGTATCGCCCAGCGCCAGCGCACCTACAGCACTGACTGTGGCGGGCAGCACCTACAGTCTGGGCAGCGCTGCGGTGGCGTCCAAGATCTCCACCCTGAACGGCGGCGGCGTGGGCGAAGTGGTCACCCTGCTGCTGGGCATGGACAACGAGGTAGCCGATGTGATCACCGGCGAGGAAGCCGACAGCGTGTTCTACGGCGTGGTGCAGACCGCCAACCGCAGTCTTGTAGAGGATAACGGCGCAGACGTGCTGCAAAAGATCTCGGTGATGTGCACCGACGGCATCATCCGCACCGTGAACATCGACAAAAGCCTGAACTATCCCACCGGCTGGCTGGTGGAGATCAGCGTGACCCCCGAGGGAGAGCAGGTGACCGCCATCGAGTCCAAATCGGTCAGCGGTACCATCAACGAAACCGCCACCGCGCTGGGGGACTATGCTCTGGCCGATGACGTACAAATTCTGGATACGACATCGGAGGGGTTGGCTGGGACGGTTCGTCCCAGCCGAATAGCGGGGACAAAGCTGAATGCCCTGACCGTGCGCTACTATACGCTGAATGAACAGGGACAGATCGACCGCCTGATCCTGAACGATGTCACCGGCGACCTGTGGAAATACGGCGTGCTGGACGATGTGAAGAATCTGGCCGTCAACGCCAGCTCCATTCTGGGCACCCTGACCGGCAGCGGCTCCTCCGGTTCGGGGAGCAGTTCCTCCGGGAACAGCTCTTCCAGCTCCGGCAGCACTGGCAGTACCACCAACACCACGACGGTGACGGATGATCTGCGCGATGTACTGGTGCCCACCACCAGCGAGATCCTGTGGGGCGTCATTGACGGCTCGCTGCTGAGCACGGTCTGGAACCGCATCACCAGCAGCTCCGGTTCGCTGCTGAGCATCGGTCTCAAGCAGCTGGCCGATATCACTGGTCAGCCCATGAGCACCATCCTCAACTTTGTGGGCGGCGGCGCTACTTATATCTGCTACGTCAACGGTAGTCAGGCCAGCTTTTCCACCTCCGTCAAGTATCCGGTGCTGGCGGGCGGTCTGGCAGTGCGGCAGAACGTGAACGGCACGGTAAAGACCATGATCCAGCTGATGCCCATGAAGATCGACAAGGTGGGCGCAGCATCGGTGATGAGCAACGGCACCCGCTACGAGACGGCTGACGATATGCAGGTGTACCTGTGGTACAAGGGTCAGTATTATGCCACCAAGCTTTCCGAGGTGAACTCCGAGGGCTACTACCTGACCGGCTGGTACGATAACTTTGGCTGCGCAGCAGGCAAGCGCGTGCGGGTGATCGTGGCAGTCAAAAAGGACTGATGGACTACTATGACCCCCGGCGCAGGGCGCTGCGGGCGGTACGGCAGCTGCTCTACCCGCGTGAGTGCCCCTTCTGCGGCCGGGTGCTGGGAGATGTACGGGATTGCCCGGACTGTGCAGAGCAGCTGGAAGCGCTGCGCCGCAAGCCGGGTATCCGGCTGGACCCGGCGCAGCACTATATCAGCAATCTGGCCGGTGCAGCTGCGCCCTACCGCTACAGCGGCTGTGTGCGGCGCGGCATCCTGAACACAAAGTATCAGGGCAAGCCGTGGCGGGCTGTGGAGATGGGCAACCGTCTGGTGCAGCTGGCCTTTGGCGGGGAACTGACCGTGCAGTACGGCGAGCTGCTCCCGCAGCCGGTGCCGTGGGCAGCTATCGGGTACGACCTGATCGTGCCGGTGCCGGCCTCCGGCAAAAAGCGCGGCTACAACGTGCCGGAGCTGATGGCGCTGCCGCTGGCAAAAGCCATGGAGGTGCCGCTGGCACCGCAGGCATTGGAGCGTACCCGCGCCAAACGGCATCAGGCTGGTCTGCCGCTGGAGCAGCGCATGGCCAACGTAGCAGGCGCGTTCCGGGCGGCACAGCCGCAGCAGGTGGAGGGCAAGCGCATCCTGCTGGTGGATGACGTGATCACCACCGGCACGACCGCTGCCGCCTGCGCACAGGCACTGCTCCATGCCGGGGCAGACAGCGTGTTCGCGCTGGCCTTTGCCACGGTAGAGTTTGGCGCACCGCCGGACGACACCACCCCGATCTGCGAGGATGACGAGGAAGATGTGTATAGCGATTTTTGAAAATAACGCTCTTTCGCGCATCCCTTCGGCGGGCAAAGGCCGGGAAAGCAAAATGTAAAAACGGCATAAGAAATTTGGAAAAAGCGCTTGACAAAACGGGAAAAGTCGGGTATACTAATCAAGCTGTGAGCGGCAAACGCAAACAGATATCCGGGTGTAGCGCAGTTTTGGTAGCGCGCTTGAATGGGGTTCAAGAGGCCGTGAGTTCGATTCTCGCCACTCGGACCAAACAAAAATAATCCGAACTTGTTTCCGATAGGAGATGGGTTCGGATTATTTGTTTTCTTCGGAAAATTAGCGTTTGCGCAGCAACAAAAGCCCCAGTGGGGCTTTTGAGCGACCGAACGGTCTTGCGTTAGCAAGATGGAGGGGCCTCCGCCCCGACAAGTGACCGCTGGCCTTCCTCGCTGTTCCAGCAGGCAAGAATGGCCGGGTAGAATGCCCGTGCCAGACGGTCGATGACTTCATCGGGATAAGGGGAAGTGTTTGTGGGCTTTTTCTTTTTGTTCAAACGCACGCTCCTTTGGACATCGGTAAACAGCATACCATGTGCCTGTTGTTATGCTGTCTGGTCTTTAACATCTGCGAGTGCGGCTTCCAGAGAAGTAAGGTAGTCCTTATGCTTGTGAATGATCTCCAGAATCACATCACGCTGCACATTATCGGGCATAAGCTGTAAAAAGAAGCATGGACGCCCCCGAAAAGGAGAGCGTCCATGCTTCTTGCTGTATCCGAATGGAGGAGATTGCGAAATCAGTGATTGTCCGGGCAGACGATTTCCAGCATCTGATCGAAAACCTCTTCCATCTGCCGCACCAGTGTGAACTGGGTGCGGGCGCGGTCGAGGTTGTGATCCGGGCGAGCAACATGGAAATAATGGTCGCCCTCCAGATAGTCAGTCAGAAAACGGATGCCGCATTCCAGTGTCATGAGCCTTGCACCCCATGCAAGACTCTTTTTTTCTGCCATGCTCATGGATGCCCCGGCAGTGGAGAGATACCCTTTGGCGAACACTTCGTACAGATGCAGGTCAAAATGGACCTTGCTCTGGTCAGGTTCATCCTCAGCGCAGTCGTTGGCACCGGTGCGGATGGAATCGCCGAAGTCGTAGGCCGAAAGTCCCGGCATCACGGTGTCGAGGTCAATAACACAGATGCCTTTTCCGGTAGCGGCATCGATGAGGACATTGTTGATCTTGGTGTCATTGTGGGTGACGCGCAGAGGAATTTCGCCAGCTGCCAGCTGATCCAGCAGGACATGGCAGTCCTGCTCCCTCGCATGGATAAATTCGATTTCCGACGTGATATTTTTTGCCCGGCCCAGTGCATCGGCGGCGAGGGCTTTTTCAAAATTGGCATAGCGGTTGGGCGTGTCGTGGAAGCGGGCGATGGTTTCGTGGAGGGTGGAGGCCGGGTAATCCTCCAGCTGGTTCTGGAATTTGCCCAGTGTCTCGGCCACGGTGCGGAAGTCGGCTTCGCTGCCGACCTGCTGCAAACAGATGGTATCTTCTACAAAGTCGTAGGCACGCCATGCGCCGCCGTCTGCATCCAGATAGCAAGTCGACCCCGACAAAGTTGGGATGACATTCAGCGTTTCCCGTGTTGGATCGCCGCCCTCGGCAAGAATTTTCGCCCGCAGATGCCGGGTCACGCCGCAGACATTCTCCATCAGGCCCACCGGGTTAGTAAAGGTATCTGTGTTGATGCGCTGCAAAATAAAGCGTTTGGAATGATCTTCCCGCCAGACCACAAAGGTGTCGTTGATATGCCCCTCACCATAGTGGTGAGCATCGCAGAGCACAGGCCCGCCAAAATCAAAGGCATTTGCAGCAGACTGGAGCAGAGAAAGGGTAACGGATTTCATCATAAATTCCTCGTTTTCGTTATACTTCATGCCGTTTTGTCGGGGCGGGGCGTTTTCCCTGCCGCGTCTGACGGCGGTATTCGTTGGGGGTCATGCCCTCCGCCTTGCGGAAGCACTGGGAGAAATAGCTGGGGGAGGAAAAGCCCATCAGCTCGCTGATCTGCGCCAGACTGTAGCTGGTGTTGCCCAGCATATGCTTGCTCTCCTCAATGCGGCGGCGGTTCAGGTAAGTAATTGGGGAAATGCCGTACTCCCGCTGGAAGGTGTGGGCCAGATAGTATTTGTTCAGGTGGGCAAGCTCTGCCAGCAGGTCCAGCGAGATATCCTCGCGGTAGTTGGTGTCCAGATACCGCTTGATCTCGGTACACTCCCGGTTCTCGGTCGGGGCAGCCTCCTCCAGCTGCAGCGAAATGGTGGTGCAGCGCACCAGCCAGATCAGCAGTACCTCCAGCAGGTCCTGACAAACGGTCTCGCAGCCGTCTAAGCTGCGGTCGGCCTCGGCCAGCAGCATGTGCAGCAACGTGACCATCCGTTCCCGGTTCTCCCGGCAATTGAAGATGGCGTAGTTCGTATCCGTCTTGCTGAACAAAAACTCCATGCTGGCAACGCCCAGCACGATATACTCCAAGGGCGAGGCGTTCAGGCTAAGCTCGGTATGCTCCACCTGCGGGTTCACAATGACCATATCGTCCGGCTTTACCGGGAACAGCTGCCCGGCAAGGTAGAACTGTCCCTCGCCGCTGAGGCAGTAGAACAGCTCCGTGCAGGAGTGGGTGTGGGTGGTACTGTTCCAATCGCCGCCAAACCGGCTCTTGCTGATGTACAGCAGACGGAAGGATTCCCGCGGAGCGGGCGCGTGGCGGATATCAAAGCGCTGGGTACTCATAGATGATCGGCTCCTTCGGGAAACGCAAATTTTCTAAAAACAAACGCAACATTCTGAAAATATTACCCCAAAATGGTGCGTTGTTTCGTGCACTTTACCCTCATTATAGAGGGAACACACAAAAAAAGCAAGCCCTGATTTTAGGCTAATTTTTATATTTTTGTTTCTCGAGTCCCTTCGAAATATGTCAAAACAGTTACAGGTTGGGGATTATGCTGAAACTTTTAAAAGATTTTTAGCACTTTTGCTGGAAGAATTTTTTAGAAAGCAATATCTATAAAAAATGAAACAACAAACCTCTTGAGCAAGGAAGCGAAAGAATTTATATTGGAGACAGAAAAACACACAGTCCTTCGGGCAAAGCCTGTTTGCCCGGCTGTGTTTGAACGGAACAAAATGATGGAGGCAACACAGTATGAATCGTATTTCTCGTCGTAATTTCCTGAAGGCGGCCGGCGTTGGCGCCGCTGCACTGGGTCTGGCTGCCTGCGGCGGCTCTTCCAGCTCCACCGCATCCAGCGTGGCATCCTCCACCGCCGCTTCTTCCGCAGCGGCGGCTGCAGACGTTACCATCAAGGTAGCCGCCATCGAGACCGGCTACGGCGCTGATATGTGGAAGAAGGTCGCCGAGGCCTTTACCGCACAGACCGGCATCAAGGTGGACCTGACCACCGACAAGAAGCTGGAGGACGTCATCGGCCCCTCCATGCAGGGCGGCGACTACCCCGACGTTGTCCATCTGGCCACCGGCCGTGAGGCTGCCCTGACCGAGCAGTTCATCAAGGGCAACCTGATCGCCGACATCACCGATGTGCTGAGCATGACCGTGCCCGGCGAGAGCAAGAAGGTGAGCGAGAAGATCGCCGGCGGCTTTACCGACACCTCCCTGACCAACCCCTACGGCGACGGCAAAACCTATCTGGCTCCCATGTTCTACAGCCCCTGCGGCCTGTTCTACAACGCCGGTTTCCTGAAGGAAAAGGGCTGGGATGTGCCTACTACTTGGGACGAGATGTGGGCATTGGGTGATAAAGCTGCTGCCGAGGGCACCTATCTGTTCACCTACCCCACCACCGGCTACTTCGACGCATTCTTCTACGCACTGATGTACGCCGCAGGCGGCCCTGACTTCTTCAACAAGGCTACCCACTACGAAGAAGGCATCTGGGACACCCCCGAAGCAAAGACCTGCTTTGATATCGTGGCAAAGCTGGCTTCCTACACCAACCCCATCACCCCCGCACAGGCCAACGATCAGGACTTTACCCAGAACCAGCAGCTGGTGCTGGACAACAAGGCCCTGTTCATGCCCAACGGCACCTGGATCGTGGGCGAGATGGCCGAGGCTCCCCGTGCAGACGGCTTTGAGTGGGGCATGACCGCCCTGCCCGCTGTCAAGGCCGGCGGCGATGGTTACAGCTACACTTGGTTCGAGCAGGCATGGATCCCGGCGGGTGCCGAGCATCAGGATGCCGCCAAGCAGTTCGTGGCTTACCTGTACAGCGATGAAGCCTGCAAGCTGTTTGCCGAGAGCGGCGCTATCCAGCCTGTGCTGGGCATCGCCGACAGTCTGGAAGGCGACAACAAGATGTTCTACTCCATCTACGATAACGGCGCGAAGGCCGCCATGGGCAACTTTGCAGCCTTCAGCGCCATCCCCGGTGTGGAAGTGCGCACCGTGTTCTTCGACCCTGTCAACTCTCTGGTGTCCGGCAGCATGACCGAGCAGCAGTGGATCGATGGCATCAAGTCCGCCAGCGACCAGATGCGCGCCAACATCATCGAGTAATTAAGCCCTGCCCAGCGGGGGCGGTTTTTACCGCCTCCGCTTTTTTGGGCTGTACAGTACCATCAAGAAAGGAGCGGTCAATCCCCTATGAGAACGGATAAAAGCCGCAAACGGTTCGTATTCCTCTGTGTGGCACCAGCTACCATCCTGTTTTTCCTCTTTATGATCCTGCCCACCCTCAACGTGTTCCGCATGAGTTTGTATGAGCGGGGTGCCTATTCTCCCAACGAGACTTTTGTGGGGCTTAAAAACTTCCAGCATCTGCTGCGGGACGCCCAGTTCATCCGCTCCATGCAGAATATGATCCTGCTGGTGGTAACGGTCACCCTGATCACCTTCGCCTTTGCACTGGTATTTGCCGCCATCCTCACCCGGGAGAAGATCAAAGGCCAGAACTTTTTCCGCATCATCTTCTACATCCCCAACATCCTGTCGGTGGTCGTCATCTCCGGCATCTTCTCTGCCATCTATAAGCCGGAAAACGGCATGCTGAACAGCATCATCGGCCTGTTCCGCAACATGAGCGACCCCATCCTGTGGAAGGGCGAAAAACTGGTCATCCCCTCCATCATCATTGCCATGGTGTGGCAGGCCATCGGCTACTACATGGTCATGTACATGGCCTCCATGTCTGCCGTGCCCATCAGCCTGTACGAGAGCGCCAATCTGGACGGTGCCGGGCGGCTGACCCAGTTCTTCCAGATCACCATCCCCCTCATCTGGACGAATATCCGCACCACCCTCACCTTCTTTATCATCTCCACCATCAACATGGCCTTCCTCTTCGTCAAGGCCATGACCAGCGGCGGGCCCAACGGCGCATCGGATGTGGCGCTGAGCTATATGTACAGCCAGAAAGACGCTGGCCTGTATGGTTACAGTATGGCCATCGGCGTGGTAATCTTCCTGTTCTCGTTTGCCCTGTCTGCCTGTGTCAACAAAGTCACCAACCGCGATACGCTGGAATTTTAAGGAGGGAAGAAGATGCAGAATACCACCGAAAAATCTTCCCGCTCTGCGGAAGGTCTGTACAAGTTTTTCATCTATTTTGTGCTGGTTCTGCTGGCCGTTACCATCATCGTGCCGGTGGCATGGGTGTTCATGGCCTCCATCAAGCAGAATGCAGAGTTCTACGGCAACCCGTGGGCACTGCCCGCCGGGTTCTACTGGCAGAACTTCGTCAACGCATGGAACGGCGCGAAAATGGGCGAATATATGCTCAACTCGGTCATCGTCACCGCGCTGGCGCTGGCGCTGCTGCTGGTTGTTGCCCTGCCCGCCGCCTACTGCCTGTCCCGCTTTCACTTCAAGGGGTGCAAGGTGCTGAACACCCTGTTCATGGCGGGCCTGTTCATCAACGTGAACTACATCGTGGTGCCCATCTTCCTGATGCTGCGGGACGGCGATGTGTGGCTGAAAAGCCACTTCGGCAGCGGCTTTTTGCTGAACAATCTGGTGGTGCTGGCGGTGGTGTACGCCGCCACCGCGCTGCCCTTTACCATCTACCTGCTGTCGGGCTACTTTGCCACCCTGCCCCACGATTTTGAGGAGGCCGCCTATATCGACGGTGCAAGCTACTTTTCCACCATGACCCGCATCATCTTCCCCATGGCAAAGCCCTCCATCATCACCATTATCCTGTTCAACTTCCTGTCCTTCTGGAACGAGTATATCATCTCCATGACCCTGATGAGCTCCACCAAGGCACCCCGCACCCTGCCGGTAGGTCTTTTGAACCTGATGCAGGCGCAGCAGAGCGCCGCCCAGTACGGTACCATGTACGCAGGTCTTGTGCTGGTGATGCTGCCCACCCTGATTTTGTACATCTGCGTGCAGCGGCAGCTGACGCAGGGTATGACCGTGGGCGGCCTGAAAGGTTAAGGTGACAGACGATGAAAGCATATTGGAAAAACCATCCCGCCCTGCGTATGATCCTGATGCTGGTGCTGTTCGTACTGGCACTGGTGCTGGTGGTGTCCGGCTGGAAAATGACCGGACAGCTGGCAGGGCTTGGCATCATGCTGGTGGGCGTAGCGCTGCTGCTGGCTGTGCTGGCCATCTACAATGCGACCTATCAGGATTGAGGATAAGAGAGAGGTAAAGGAGAATCCCTATGGATGAAACAAGAAAGTCCGGGCGCGTGACCATTCCCACAGACTTGGACGTTGTGCCCGAAACGCTGGAGATCTTAAAAAAGTGGGGTGCAGACGCCATCCGCGACTGCGACGGCACCGACTTCCCGCAGCAGCTGAAGGATGCCGATGCAAAGATCTACTCCACCTATTATACCACCCGCAAGGATAACGCATGGGCCAAGGCGAACCCGGACGAGGTGCAGCAGTGCTACATCATGACCGGCTTCTACACCGCACCCGGCGACACCGTGACCATCCCGCTGATGAAGGGCATCAGCCCGGAGCTGATGCAGGTGAACACCAACGACGACATCACCCGCTGGTGGGAGGTCATGGATCGAACCACCGGTCAGCCCGTGCCGCCGGAGCAGTGGAGCTACGCCGACGGCAGTGTGACCGTACAGGCCGTACCGTTCCATGAGTATACCGTCAGTTTTCTGGCTTACCTCATCTGGGACCCGGTGCATATGTACAACGCTACCACCAACGGCTGGACGAATTTTGAGCACCAGATCACCTTTGATGTCCGTCAGCCCAAGACCCACAAGTATTCGATGGAACGTCTGCGCAAGTTCATTGCAGAGCACCCCTATGTTAACGTCATCCGCTACACCACCTTCTTCCACCAGTTCACCCTGATCTTCGACGAGCTGAAGCGGGAGAAGTTCGTGGACTGGTATGGATACTCTGCTTCGGTCAGCCCTTATATCCTCAACCAGTTTGAGCAGGAAGTGGGCTACAAGTTCCGCCCGGAGTACATCATCGATCAGGGCTACTATAACAACCAGTACCGGGTGCCCAGCAAGGAATTCCGGGATTTTCAGGACTTCCAGCGCCGCGAGGTGGCAAAGCTTGCCAAGGAGATGGTGGACATCACCCACGCGTGCGGGTGCGAAGCCATGATGTTCCTCGGCGATCACTGGATCGGCACCGAACCTTTCATGCCGGAGTTCAAGACCATCGGACTGGATGCTGTAGTGGGCAGCGTGGGCAACGGCTCCACCCTGCGCCTGATCTCTGACATTGAGGGCGTGAAGTACACCGAGGGCCGTTTCCTGCCGTACTTCTTCCCCGACACCTTCCACGAGGGCGGCGACCCGGTGCGGGAAGCCAAGGAGAACTGGGTTACAGCCCGCCGCGCTATCCTGCGCAAGCCCATCGACCGCATCGGCTATGGCGGCTATCTGAAACTAGCCTTGCAGTTCCCGGAGTTCGTGGACTACGTGGAGAGCGTCTGCAACGAGTTCCGCGAACTGTACGAGAACATCAAGGGCACCACGCCCTACTGTGTCAAGCGAGTGGCCGTGCTGAACTGCTGGGGTAAAATGCGGGCTTGGGGCTGCCACATGGTGCATCACGCCCTCTATTATAAGCAGAACTATAGCTATGCCGGTGTCATTGAGATGCTGTCCGGTGCGCCCTTTGATGTGAAGTTTATCAGCTTTGAGGATATCAAGAACGACCCGCATCTGCTGGATTCGTTGGATGTCATTATCAATGTCGGCGATGCCGACACCGCACACACCGGCGGCATCTGGTGGGAAGACCCGGAGATCTCCTCTGCCATCCGCAAGTTCGTCTGGAACGGCGGCGGCTTTATCGGCGTGGGCGAGCCCTCCGGTCACCCGTATCAGGGCCACATTCTCCAGCTTGCCAGCGTGCTGGGCGTGGAGCAAGAAAACGGCTTCACCCTGAACTACGACAAGTACAACTGGGAAGAACACCCGGACCATTTCATTCTGCAGGATGCCGACCAACCCGTGGACTTTGGCGAGGGCAAAAAGAACATCTACGCCCTTGAGGGCACCGAGGTGCTGGTGCAGCGGAACAAGGAAGTACAGATGGCCGCCCACGACTTCGGCAAGGGTCGTGCCGTGTACATCAGCGGCGTGCCGTACAGCTTTGCCAACAGCCGTACCCTGTACCGTGCTATCCTGTGGAGCGCCCACAGCGAGGAGGAACTGCATACATGGTTCAGCTCCAACTACAACGTGGAGGTGCACGCCTACGTCAAAAACGGCAAGTACTGCGTGGTGAACAACACCTACGAGCCGCAGGACACCACCGTTTACACCACAGACGGCAGCAGCTTTGCTCTGCATCTGGATGCCAACGAGATCAAGTGGTATGAGATCTAAGTTCTCCTTTTCATAAACGAACACAACGGGCAGCTCTGTTACCAGAGCTGCCCGTTGTGTTTGCTGTATCTGCCGATAACTCAACCTGTGTCAATCGAACGCTGCAATGGAGATGGCTGGAAACGCAGAAATTCAGTAATGCGAGCGTAATAGACCTGCAGAAAAAAGAAACTGCCCGTGCGAGTATGCGTAAGATGGTGAAGCACTTGCTGAAAAAATATAAGTATGCGCCAATGTCAAGCGGCGCAAGGGCTGCAACAAAAAGACCGTGCAGAAAGAATGGCTGGAAGATCTAGTCGTCCGGGAGACGATGAAGCTGATTCAGGACGATGCGGTGATCGACAAGATCGTTCAATTGGTCATGGATGTCCAGAATCAGGAAAATACCACGATCCCGCTGCTGGAAAAGCAACTGCGAGAGGTCAACAAAAAGCTGGACAACCTGATGAAGGCAATCGAGGACGGCTTGTACACCCGGACAACGAAAGAGCGTCTGGAAGCGCTGGAAAGCCAGAAAGAAGAGCTGACTGTAAAAATCGCAGATGAAAAATTGAAGAAGCCCAGCTTCAATGAGGATTTCATCCGATTCTGGCTGATGAAATTTAGAAAGTTCGATATTTCGCAGAAAAAGCAGCGGAAAGCGCTGATTGAAATTTTTGTGAATGCCATTTTTCTGTACGATGACCGGATGCTGCTCACATTCAACTACAAGGATGGCACCCAAACCGTCCGATTTGAGGACGCTTTGACCACCGATTGCGGAGAAAAAAGTTTGCGTTTGCGAAGCAACGAAAGCCCCAGTGGGGCTTTTGAGCAACAGAACGGTCTTGCGCAAGCAAGATGGAGGGGCCTTGCCCCGACAAGTTCGGATTTGCCCAGTTCTGCTGGACTATTTAAATCCAACGATTTCACGTTGGAAATCGTTGGATTTTTTTCGTTTATGGGCTGACCTCATTTGATTTTGACCACAATTTTGACCACAATGCCAAAGATTTTATCTGGTCGATCGCAGGGGCAAGTGGACTTTTTGCATAGCGGGGCTCTGTACCCCCTCTTCTCTGAAAAAGAGAAAACAGTCCCATTATTCTTATTATCGCAAGTCAAGAAATTAGCGCAACATCAAAACGGCATCTCTGCGATATGCAATTCAACGATGTTGCTATTGCATTAAAAAGTTGAATTGCTATAGACCTCCGGCGGCGGGCAGCAGCTCTCCCGGGGGATGAGCTTATGCGGCACGATGATCTTTGTTGCCAGAAGGTTCGGGTTCTCGATGTGGTTGATGGTCTGGCTGGCGGCTTCCATGCCCAGCTGGTAGGGGTTCACGTCCACGGTGGTCAGCTGCGGGCTGGTGATGCGGGAGAACAGCGAGTTGTTGAAGGACACGATGGACAGGTCCTTCGGGACGCGCAGTCCCAGTTTGCCGCAGAACTGTTCCAGCACCACAGCAAGGATGTCGTCGCTGACCAGCATGGCGGTGGGGTGGTCCGGCGCGGTGAGCAGGGCTTTCAGCGCCCCCTCGTAGGCGTCGTTCAGGGTGTTGACCTCCACACAGTCCTCTTCCCGGGGAGTGATGCCGTGCTTGAGCAGGGACATCTGGTAACCCCGCTTGCGCTCTGCGGAGAACAGCATGGCGTTATTGACCCCGAAATACGCAATGCGGCGGTGGCCCATCTCATAAAGGTAATCGGCGGCTTCCTCCCCGGCAAGGGCGTTGTCGTTGTCGATGTAGATGGTCTGGTTCGCAGACTGCGCTGCCTTGCCCACAATGACATGGAGCGGCCCCTCGTTGCGCAGATACGCCGCCACCGGGCAGTCCTTTTTGGAATAGAGCAAAATAAACCCATCCGCCTGTGCGTTGGCCACCATGCTCTGGATGGCGTCCAGCACTTCGGCATCGTCCTGCCCGGTGATGACCGTGTTCACATACCGCCGCTGGTTGCAGAACTGCCCGATGCCGCGGATGATCTCGAGATGAAAGGCGTTTTCGTAGACGTCCCGCTGGGAGGAGGGCAGAATGATGCCGATGGTCTTGGAAAAAGCCTCCACCGGTTCGGCCTCAAAATTCGGCTCGTAGCCCAGCTGCGCCATGATGCGGCGCACCCGCTACTTGGTCTCCCGGCTGATGGAAGGGCTGTCCTTGCAGGTGCGGGACACCGTGGAGGGCGAAACCGCCGCTGCGCCGCTGCTGGCAGAGGCTCCGGCGGGGTACTACCCCTGCCCCGGCAATATGGTGCTGCTGAAAGCGGACAACCACGCCGCAGCCGTGGCAAAAATGCTGGAAGCGCGGGGTGTGCACTACTATTGGAGCTGGCTTCCGGCAAAGGTGGGCTACGACATTTACGATGAGGGCGCGGCGGTGTTCAGCCGTGCACCCATCACCGCCGCCGAAAACCTGCTGCTGAGCCAGATCAATGATTACAGCAACTGGAGGACCCGCCGCACGCTGGGCATCTGTGCAGGAGATGTCTGGTATTATACGGTGCATCTGGGCTGGTGGAAGGACGAGGTAGAGCCTTTCGCTCCCCAGTGGGAAAAGCTTTCAAAGGCGGCGGGCACAAAAAAGACCGCCTTTCTGCTGGGCGACTTCAACAGCGAAGCCGACGTGCGGGGCGAGGGCTACGACCTTGTGCTGGGCAGCGGCTGCTTCTCGCAGGAAGCATACGACTTTGTGGACTGGCTCAAGGAAGCCGGACAGACCTATTGGCAGATCCTGCCGCTGGGTGTGACCAGCTACGGCGACAGCCACTACCAGAGCTTTTCCGCCTTTGCGGGCAACCCCTATTTCATCAGTCTGGACGCACTGGTGGAGGAAGGAGTGCTGACCGCCGCCGAGTGCAAAAAGGCAAACTTCGGCCGCAAGGCAGACGACATTGATTACAGCCGCCTGTATACCGAGCGCGGCCGTCTGCTGCGGCTGGCGTACTCCCGCAGCGACATCGGCCACAACGAAGCGTTTACGGCATTCTGCGAGAAAAACAAGTGGTGGCTGGACGATTTTGCCCTGTTCATGGCGGTGAAGGATCGCTTTGAGGGCAAGCCGTGGATCGAGTGGACAGAGGATATCCGTCTGCGCTGGCAGCCCGCCATGGACTACTACCGCCGGGAGCTGTACTTTGAGGTGGAGTACCACAAGTATCTTCAGTTCAAGTTCGACGAGCAGTGGCGCAAGCTGAAAGCCTACGCCAACAGCAAGGGCATCCAGATCATTGGTGATATCCCCATCTATGTGGCGCTGGATTCGGCAGACGCATGGGCAAACCCGGGGCTCTTCCAGCTGGACAAGGACAACATTCCCACGGCAGTGGCGGGCGTTCCCACGGATGGCTTTTCGCCTACCGGTCAGCTGTGGGGCAACCCGCTCTACCGCTGGGAAGCCCACCGCGCGACCGGATATCAGTGGTGGATCACCCGGCTGTGGTACTGCTTTGAGCTGTACGATGTGGTGCGCATCGACCACTTCCGCGGCTTTGATGAGTATTTCTCCATCCCCTACGGCAGCGAGACCGCGGTGGATGGCCACTGGGAAAAAGGCCCCGGCATCGAGCTGTTCCGCGCCGTGGAGCAGGCGCTGGGCAAGCGGGAGATCATTGCCGAGGATCTTGGCTACATGAGCGACACCGTGCGGCAGCTGGTGCGGGACAGCGGCTTCCCCGGCATGAAGGTGCTGGAATTTGCCTTTGACTCCCGCGATACCGGCAGCGCCAGCGACTACCTGCCCCACAACTACCCGGTGAACAGCGTGGCGTACACCGGCACCCACGACAACGAGACGCTGGTCTCGTGGTACCAGACCATCTCGGACGCCGAGCGCGCCATGGTGCGGGATTACCTGTACGACTACGCCACCCCGGACGAGCAGCTTTATAAAAACATGATCGCACTGATTTTGCGCAGTGCAGCGGCAAGATGCATCATCCCCATGCAGGACTGGCTGGGGCTGGATAACGCCGCCCGCACCAATAAGCCCTCTACCGTAGGCCAGAACTGGCGCTGGCGGCTGAAAAAGACCCAGCTGACAAAGAAGCTTCAAAAGGAGATCTGCCAGCTGACCACCCGCTACGGCCGGATGAACTGGGCATAAGGTGCTCTATGGAGCTTGATTAGCCGGAACTGAAAATTCTGCTAATGGCATTCGCTGGCTGATTTTGGTGATAGGTTCAAAATGAAAAATGCGAAGATCGTCTTTCCCATGGAAAAATGATCTTCGCATTTTTAAGTGGCGTCCCCGATGTGATTCGAACACACGGCCTTCCGCTTAGGAGTAGCCCGTGCATCTGTAAACCCATTGCAAAATAGGGTAATATATTCTACTCTATATCAATGAATTTTTTGTTGGGATGTCAACGTATGTAAATGGATTCGAACCTTTTTTATTCTGTGTAAACAGATGCTCATTAGCTGGAAATTAGCTGAGCTAATGAAAAGTGGCCGCTCTATTGTACAACGCTCACCTTTCATTAGCTGGGAGGCGCGTGGCTGTTCATAGGCACCAGAAGAACACCAGTTGTAAAAAGCAGCTGAAGCCTGTTTCTGGATTTATGATACCATGTCGGAATCATAGTTGCAATAGGAACATGGCCAGAACACGCTATGAAAGGATTCTGGCCTATGTAGTAGGAAGGGCTTCATCTTGTAAATAGAACGATTTTATGGTATTCTTACCTTAGACAAGGAACAGAAAGCAGGTGAACTGATGGCAGAAGTCAAAATACAAAAAGACCTTGATTTCGAGCGCAAACATGAGGAAGATCTGCGGCGTATCCGCGACTTCCGACTCATGGACGATAACTTCATGAGCAAGGTCTTTGAAGATAAGCCGTGTGCGGAATTCTTGCTCCGGATCATCCTGAATCGGGATGATTTAAAGGTTAAAGAAGTCCATGGGCAGCATGACCTGAACAATATACAGGGTCGTTCCGTGCGGCTTGACATTCTGGCAGTGGATCATGAAAATCGTGCCTACAATGTCGAGGTTCAGCGCAGTGACAGTGGAGCAGTCGCAAAGAGGGCAAGATATAACAGCAGCCTGCTGGATGCCAATCTCACCCGAAAGGGCGATGCGTATGACGCACTGAACGAGACCTATGTAATCTTTATCACAGAGAACGATGTGCTTCGGGGTGGACTTCCTATTTATCATATCAATCGCATCATTGAGGAAATGGGAAAATCCTTCGGAGATGAAGCACATATTATCTATGTAAACTCTCAGATCAAAGACGACACCGCATTGGGAAAGCTGATGCACGACTTTACCTGTACGAACCCGGATGACATGAACTATCCTGTTCTGGCACAGCGGGTGCGTTATTTCAAAGAAGATACGAAGGGAGTGGCAACGATGTGCAGAGCATTTGAAGAAGTGAGAGAAGAAACAAAACGCGAACAAGCTATCGAGAGCGCGAAAACGATGCTCGCAGATGGGCTTCCGTATGAGCAAATCGCTCGGTATACAAAGCTTTCTATTGAGGAAGTAAAGGCATTAGATGACAAGAAGTCCGCATAATAAGGTTTAACCAAAAACAACGGCAACTTCCCATGGTGGGAGGATTGCCGTTGTTTTGTTTATTATGAAGAACTAGGGCTGGTCGTCGCTTTCTAGCAATTCAATCTGTCGGAAAAGAGCAGCAGGTGAACTGGGCTGGAGAGCCCAACGATAGGCAGGATGAATCTCATAAGAATAACCAAAATCAGTGAAATCGTTATAAATGTACTGATTCTCATCGTAATATACTCGTAGGATTTCGCTTCCGGTGCTCTTGCGAGCAGTGATAAAGTTTATCTTATACAGAAAAGCCGCCAGACTCTGAGGTGTTACTTCCTTACCATCTTTAAAAGTAAAATGGCTCATAGAGAGTATATTGCTTAACTTTTTTATGAGTTGTTCTCTGGTAAAAAGGCAGGGAGATGCTAGAAGTTCTTTTTGGGAGGGCTTCATTTTCAGAAGCAACTCTTGTATCATGGGAAGTTCGGATTTGTATTCGGTGCTTGTATCGGTCAAGCGATCATTGGAATAGTTTTTGAAAACACTTTCAAGATCAGTTGTTAAAATAAGATGATGGTGATTCTGATAGGCTTTTCTTGCAGCTAATGTACATAGTTTGACCAAATCACGCGGACGCTTTCGAATAAGTGACATTAGAACCTGATACATAGGAGCATTTTCCCAGTGACCACTCCCGTGAAAACGTTCTTCAAATACTTGATTTAAGTAGTGAGAAATATCACGTTGCTTTTGGGAAAGTAAAAAATCTTGATTGATTTCACGTCCAAAATATGTTTCAATGCGTTTGATAAGCATAACCAGTATTTCATGGTTTGACCAGCTTTGCCAAATTACACTGCCATCAATTTTGTCAGTTGTTTCATCAGAGGTGCGAACGGCATAATAAACATCACTTCTTAATGCAATGCGGAACTTTAGATTTTGCATATCACGACTTAAATCGCGGACGGCATTTAGCATTGCAGATAAATTTTTAATATCAGCGGTGGTGTTTTCCCAGCCACGATCTAGGTCATCCAAGTAAATAACAATTGGTTTTTCACTGAAAAGTGTATTCTTTAACATGGATGTGAAAGTGGAGCTAGAGAGGTTGATGGCCTCAGTTTGTAGGTCGGTAAGTTTTTTTCCAAAAGTTGCTAGTAAAAGATTGTTGAAACGCGAACACCATTCAGCAAAGGTCTTATTTGAAATTCGGGATGTAATTGGGTCATTGAGCGATTGAACCAACTTGTTAAAGATGATTGTAGCTAGACCGTTTTTCCATATTTCGATTTTTTTCAGAAAATTTGCTTCAGAAACATCTAGGTCAAAAATATCGTTGGGTTGAACAGTTATAGGAATACGTCCTTCATCGCCATCTTCAGACGCTAACACTTTTAATAATGCGGATTTTCCAACACCTTTATGCCCAACCAAAATCAAAAGTGGAATTTGACTTTTCATGCTGTTATAGATGTTGGTTTTTAAATAATAAGACTTTAATCGCTCGATTGTTTCATCTTCAGCAGCCTCATGACCAAAGATGGCGCGTATGGTATCCTCGTTAAATTCGATGGGAGAAACCGGGTGTGCGCTAATGGTACTCATAAAGGAAACCTCCAATCATGAAAATCTAATAATATTATAGCATTCGTCAAGCGAAAAAGTCTAGAGTGATTTAAAAGCATAAACAGCGGCAGTTTTCCCAATCGGAAAGCTGTCGCTGTTTATGTATAGAGGATTATAAGTTCTTTGCAAGATTTTTGATGAGTTCGGCCATAGAGGGGTTGGCCAGCAATTTGGTAAGTGCTGCTGCCGCATCGGCATCGACCGCGCTGTTTTCAGGGATGGGCTGCGCTGTTTGATGGGGCATTTCAGGCTCTGCGCCCTGATGCTGGTAGAAGAAATCATCAAAACGCTGTGCATTCAGACGCCGATCATCATCCAAGATATGTGCATACTGCTCTGTGACCATCGAAGCCTGTGCATGGCCGGAGTCACCCTGAACGGCTTTGATATCACCGCCGTTCAGCTTGAGTTTGTATGTAATACTGGAGTGTCGGAAGCTATGAAAGACCACTTTTGGGAGATTGTTTTTCTCAATCAACCGCTTCAATGCACCGTTGATGGTAGACTGCTCAGTTGGCATTCCCAATGGGCCGGCAACTACAAGATTGTAGTCCGTATATTCTGCACCCAGTGCGTCCTTTGTCATGTCCTGCTCGGCTTTATAGTGGACAAGCATTTCAGCAACTGTTTTGGGGAGAAAAATGGTTCGGATACTGCTGTCTGTTTTAGGGCTTTTCAGAACCTGGACCGTGGTGCAGCGGGAACTCAGCGAGGGAAAACGAGTGATGACATTTTTATTTTCCAAGGCGTTCAGCGAAGCAATATCTACACGCTGCAATTCCTTATTTATGTAAATGGAGGCTCGCCCGGCTTCAATGCTTTCGGGGGAGATATCCACACAATCCCATGTCAGACCGAGCAATTCCCCTAAGCGCAGGGAACAAGAGAAGGAGAGGTTGATGCAAAGCCGGAGCCGTGGATCATCACAGACTTCTAAGGCATGGAACAGGGTCTCGGCAGTCCAGATATCACGCTTCTTTGCAGTGTATTTGGGCAAGGTGGCATAAATACAGGGATTCTTTTCCATAAGTTCCCACTTTACGGCCTGCTCAAAGGCACTTCTCAAAATTTTGTGAACCGAACGAACTGTGCCGGGAGAAACGTATTGATGCTGACGCTTTCCACACATAGGGTCAACGGCTTCGTATTTAAGCAGCCGCTGATAATATCCCTCAATTACGCGGGTGGTGAGATCTTGCAGCTTCATTGAGCCGATAAGCGGTTCTATGTAGTTTGAAATCAGTGCAGTGTTTGATTGATAGGTTGAAAGTGCCCATTTGGTTCTTCCGTACAGGGTGACGTATTCTTTAAGCAGGTCTTTTAGAGTTCGGCACTGGGGTGCCACAAAGGTACCGACGGATTCTTTGTATTCGACCTCTTTCTTACGGTTTTTGGCATCTGCAAGGTCGGTAAAGGTTTCCCATTTCTGCTTTAGCGTTCCATTAGTGTGTTTGTAGGTATAGACAACGCAGTATCGGTTATTGCGTTTGACAATGCTAGCCATTATACATCCTCCTCTACTTTACGTTTGGACTTCAGAACTTCATCGAAAGCATCTTTTTGGATGCGTTTTACCCTTCCCAACTTCATCGTTGGAATTCCTTCTTTGAGAACCCACGAGTCAAGTGTTGGGCGGCTGATTCCGTAAAAAGCCTGAATTTCCTGAAAACTGTAGTATTTCCCATTCTTGGGACATTGCAGTTTTAGCGGCGGCTCCTCATGCGTTTCTTTTTTCGGTTTTTGAAGTTGGTATGTAGATTGGCTTTTAAGCCATGCCTTAAAACTTTTTTTGGTAATGCGCGGCCTGTCGGCCACGCGCTCAATGACGAAACAATCTCGGTATTTTTTGCAATCAAGAATCCCATAAACATTCTTGCGTGGGATACCGAGTAGTTTTGCCATTTCCGGGATGGAGATGGTTTGCGCTTCAATCTCCCGGTCACGCTCACGGTCGGCTGCTGTGCGGTAGCGACTTTGTGATCGGTACCACCGCTCAAAGTCCTCTTTGGGAATTCTCATACAGAAGTCTGCCGTTTCTGTTTTCAACTTGCCCTGTCGGATGAGTGTATAGATCGTTTCGGGTTTCACCTTCAATATCTCGGCGGCGTCAGGAACGGAATAGGACCGTTTGCAAAGTTCCTCGCCCGGTGGCGAACCATTGGACCTTATGATATTTGACCTGATTGGCATACCATTTCTCAAAGCTGGAAATAACGATACGCCTTTTGTCGTTTATCAGAATGACTTCAAAGAGATTCTTATGAAGCAGCCAATAGCTGTCTGTTTTGCCAAGGCCGAGAAGCTGCCGCATCTCACGAACCGACATGGTGGTTTTGGTAGTGGCAGGTTCAGCTTTTCCGTATAAGGGAGCCGAAGTATTCCGCATATCATCCATGAAAGACACCTCTCTATCTATGTAAAAGTTTAGCCGGGATTTCTCATCCCGGCTAAAGAATAGCAGATTTCGCGTGAAATGTTGAGGATGTCAAACAGCGGGATTGCGTTCAACAGTGCCATCATTGAGCCATGCTTCAAAGCTGGCTTTGGAAATACGGTAAGCGCCGCTTACCTTGAACCAGCGGAATTCATTATGCTTCAGTAGACGGTAGACAGTGGGACGGCTCAGGAGCAGCATTTCCATCAGGTCTTCTACGGTATAGCAGCGGCTGTCCTTTGCTGTGGAAACAGGGGAGGAAACCGAGTTGGGCGAAGGTTCTTCATGGATAATCATTGGATAATACCTCGTTAAATATACTTAAAGTTAAAACTTGAGCGGCAATGCAGCCCGGCGGCTGCCACCATTATAAATAGTATAGACCTGCTGAAGGTACTTCGTCTTGCCGGGAAGGCTTACGCCTGCGGTTCGTGCAAGGCGAAAAATCGTGAATGCATCGACCTGCCGCAGTTTGGCAATCAGACGGCTTTTACTGTATTCGGAGTGGTACAGTTCTACAAAGCGGCAGATGCCGAGCAGATTTGCAGAACTCATGGAATCAGGTTCTCCGTCCCACGCATTCAGCAAAACATCAAGGGATTCGATATACAGTTCAGGACCAAGCCGGATGAATTCGTGATAGGCGGTTGCGATGCAGCTGATCCGCTGCTTGCCCCGGCCTTCTTCAAAAGAAAGATGAACGCCAGCCAATTCGGTGGCCTGCTGGAATGCAACGGCAGCAGGCTCCCCTGCAAAAATCAGGGCACGGAGCTTCTGTCCTGCACTCAGCCGTTCCGAAATGCCTGTCTGCTGTGCAAACAGGAGGGCTTCTTCTCGTTCTGTCATACCAAAATAAACCTTGCAGCGAATCTGCAAATCTTCGCCGCCGTTCAGAAATTTCCGTGCAGCGATGGTGTTCTGTCCGTCCATCACATAGTAGTGACCATCCCGGAAGCTGATCTTCGGCTCATTGGCAACCCGCTCGTCAAATTCTTTTGCGATGCGGGCAACACGAGCGGGGTGAAGAGCACGCTGATAAGTGTCGCGCGGCACGATCAGTTCGCTGCTGTTCAGGCACATCTCATGGTAAGGTTTTACAACTGCGTTCATCATAAAGGAACCTCCTTCTTCTTTTGCAGAAAATCAATTCCTGATTGGATAATCAAACCGATTTTCTTCTTTTCGTTATCGGATAAGCGGAAAGCGGAATACCGTTCATAACAGATATTCCAGCGGAACATAAGCGATTGAAGCGCATCATCCAGTTCTGCAACAATGAACTCAACAGAAGATTCCGTCGGGGTGGAGAGCATCCTTTCCGATATCTGCTCAATGCTATGTAGATCGCCTTTTGTGTGCTTGGCGAGAGCAGGGGGCTGACTGTTCAGCACCCGAAGATTCTGAAACTGCTGGGAGAGCAGCTCTTTTGCAGCGGCGAGAACATCCTCTTGCGGAGGAGCCGTAAGGTATTTTCGGAATGACTTATACCCAATGAAGCCAAAGCTGTATTGCAGACACACTGACACTTGCCGCATTTCATATTTGGACAGGTGCCCAAGGTAGCTTAACACTCTGGATTTATCTGCGGGGCGCGGACTTTCGCAAATCGCCATAGATGGCGCACTCAAAAAGCGATTGTGCAGAATAAAATGCGTTGGCATATTTCGCTTTTTGATCTGTGTTGTCAGCGGAACGACCAGAAGAACATTGGAATAAAAATTACCGTCATCGTTTTGGACAACAATGGCAGGTCGGATGCCGCCTTGCTCGGAACCGCTGTAAGGATTCAGATCCATCATGTAGACATCCCCGCGCTTGTACATCCAGTTTGCGGGCATAGGCGGATACTCTTTCTCTTTTTTACCTCGTGTGGCCAATTTGGATTTCTCCTTTCTATCCGTATATGTAACAGTGGGCTGCTCGCACAGCCCACCCTACTATCTCAAACAGCAAATTGCTGTGATTTATAGTTCTATACCTTTCCGTATTTGTCCCCGACATCCCCGGAAACCGAAAACTCTGTTTTCGTGTGGGAAATCTTTCAGCCGTCCGGCAGCGTACCGAATCCATAGGGTTCTCACCTCTCCGTGGTTCTCACCGAGCTGCCCGAAGGCAGAAGTATCATTATTCTGTGATGGATCATAGCTATGGAGAAGCTGTCATCCATTTACCGTCAACCTACCGCTCATTCCCTCAGTGGGAGATCATCGCATTTGTTACGGACGTGGCTCATCATCACAGGAACGTGACTGAAGAATGCGTGTTCAATTTTCAAGGGGCGGATGCCAGATGTTGTCTGGCTTGCTTATAGTATAGCGGCTCAAATTGTGAAATGCGTGGGCCTCGTAGGCCTACCTTGTAGGCTTAGTAGGCCTATTTCTGGAAGAAAATTCCAAACCCTGAAATTACAGCAGTTGCTTTATGGAAGAAAGAATACTGATGGCAGTGTCGATTTCCTCTTTGGCAAAATCATTAGAAGGGCCAATACCGGTTAAAAGAAAGTCCGTGCTGGTGTGCAACTCATTTGAAAGATCAATAAGAAGTTCTAAGGAGCAAGCAACTGTGCCACGCTCAATTCGGCTAATATGACCTTTATTTACATTTACTCGATATGCAAGCTCATCTTGGGTAAGATTGCGAACTTTCCGAAGATTGCTGACACGCTGACCAAATTCTTTCGTACTGAACATAATGAAGGTCCTTTCCGCCGGATGCGGAGGTTGAGGACACTTCACTGTGGGACAGTTTACGGGCTTTTCTCAGCGAAAAAAAAGACGCATTAAAAGAAAAGGTTACTGATACCTTTCCATCCGAAAATGGAAAGCAGTATAAGTATCCTCGGCCTTTAATGCATCTCAGGCTTTCGATATGTTTTTTGGATTCTGCGAGTCGAAAGCTGGTGTCTGGCTGGAAAGATTACAAAAAATAAAACCCTCGCGGCCAGACAGCAAGGCTTAAAACTGCTTTGCTATCATAGCACACGAGGGTTGCATGGAAGTGGTATGACGGTTGCGTGAAGGTGGTATGGTTCTATTTATGAAAAAATGAGGTTGTACAGAAGTTGCGTGAAAGTTGCACGAAAGTGGTATGACGTAGTAGCGCTGTTTTATTTTTTGAGTTCTTGAAGCAGTTTCTGATACTCTTCATCCGGCAGCTTCTGTCTTGCAGCAACTAGTTCACCTGTGGCCATCTCCTCCATATTCTGTTTCAGGTAGGACTGAATGAGCCAGTAATAGGCTTTTGTATTTTCAGGAGCGATCGTCAATGCCAGTGCTGCATATTGGTGAATCAAATCATAGGCGTGAATGGTCATCAACTGCTTCAACAGTTCGTTAGCGGTACTCATATACGCAAAATGATATCGATTTGCTGTGTGAACCAGCCAGTGTTCACCTTCTGCAGAAGAAAGAAGTTTCCCCTGATACAGTTCAACAGCTTTCTCCATCAGCCCAACCTTGTTTACAACGGAGGTTGCCTTTGCCGCAGCAACTGTCAGTTCATCAAATTTCTGAAAATCTGTTGTGATGTGCAGATTGGGATTTAACTGGTAGCCAAATGCGGTGGAAAGTACAAGTTGTTCATCCGAAATCAGGCTGAATGCCTGCCGAAGCCGATAAATCAGATACTTCATATTCTTTCCGGGTACTTCTGCATCTTCCATTTCCTCTGGCCAAATGTTTTGAACGATCTCCATCGGGGGAACAGTTTTTTTCTGGGAAAGGAGTAGATAGGTAAGTAATCGGCTGATCTTGGGTGATTTCAAATCAGATTCACGCAGAACGCCACGAGACGTATAGATTCTCAGTTCACCGAACAGACTGATAAAAATGTCGTGGCTGCTTTTAATATTTTCCGGTGCCAAAGTCATATTCAGACCATCAACCATCCGGCTATCATTGTAAGCGACCAACAGTACATAGGCCAGCAGTTTCAGCATACTGGTTTGGCAAATGTACCGTTTAGGGTTGCGAACAGCAATCAATGCAACCGGGCGAGGTTCCAAGGGAATCGCCAAAACCGACTGAATGCCAAGGCGCTGATATAGGCTGTACTCATCCGGGTATTGCTCTCTGATCAGTTCAGTGTCAGAAACTACCATCGGAATTCCACGGCGCACGGCTCTCACCCAGCGATCAAGAAATTCAGATGATTCAAATTCATTTGTCAGAGCTGTAGTTTTATCTTCCGAACATTCGTTGTGCCACCAATATGGTTTCCATAACCCTAAATCGAGATCGACCTGAATTAAACCGCACCAATCAGCGGCGTAGAATTTACAGGCGGCTTCCATGACTCGTAAGGCAACCTCTTTTGGCGGAAGATGACGATAGTATAATTGTTTCTCCAGCTCGTTCATCGTGTTTTCAAAATCAATGGCGCACTGGACACTCTCGAAATTCTGCGCTTCGTAGTTCTGTTCAGACGATAGCATAAGGAACACCTCCGACAAAAAAGCACAGCATCCTTAGCCTCATCCACTCTGTGCGATGAAACTTGATTGATAAGTTTGAATTTCATTCAAAGTTATATTGCTGCATCGGAGTAACTCCTTTCGATTTGTGCATTGTGCCATCCTTTCTTACACTGTATACCCAGCAAGCAATATTGTCTACATTTCTGTAATAAGATGGAGAAAATTCGTAACGAAATCGGAGTCACCAACAAAGAAAAATGGCATAGTGCTTTTTGCTGTTGAAACAGGAAAGCGACCATGCCATCTCAGGATTGAACTTATTTTCGTTTTTCTTGCAGATGCTTCTCAGGTACATAGGGACGCTTCGGCTGATACATCCAGCCTGCACAACCCGGAGGCCACTCCTGCATATCCTTCTTCACCAGAGCTTCAATTTTCTTTTTGGCGAACTGTTTGACTTGAATTTTCATTTGTATGCCCTCCTTTCAATTTTGACAGCGTGAAATGGATAATGTTATTGCATCAGCAGTCAATGCTGCGACCAACCCTTGTAGTATGGAAGGAGCGATTTGAGTTCCCACCAACAAAATTGCGAAAATATTTAGAATCAATAATAACCAACGAACAGCTATTTTTGCAGCCTTAAATTCATTTGTTGACCAGTGAATGCTTTTATTGTTAACTGGTGCAATATACAAAATTGTAATATCAGAAACTATAGTTAAGAAAAGCAACGCCAAGCCTGTACGGAAAACGTAGGAGATTGAAGCAAGAAGAACTACTTCTAATAAAATGGAACAGAACAGGCATTTACTATAAGTAGCAGCATGATAACCGTTTGTGTATTTCCGAATTAAGAGGAAGAACACAGAAAATGAAATCGTTAAGGTCCAGCCAAAGCAAAAACCGCCAATCAGACACTGCACAAGCCAAGTGAATAAGGTTGTCACTCTTTTTTCGATGCTATATGCAAACCATTCAGAATAAGATTCATCAAGCAATCCCATCGACACGCACTTTTGCGTTAATTGCATTGCAAAATCTTTCATTGCGACAATCCTCATTAAAAGAACTTTCTTGAAAGAAAGAATACACAAGTTGAGCTACAATTTCCACAATAATGTAACGAAATGGACTTTTTTTGTCACGAAATCGGAGTGAGCGGTATATCAGCGGTGAACTGGAACCACCCATTTTCATAGAACATGGTATACTCGCCGCTGTATTTTTCAAGAATCAGTCGGATGTTCGCAAGTCCAAAACCATGCAGCTGTGGTTCTGGTTTTGTAGTTGGAATGGAACTGTTTATAATTGTAACAGGTTCTGATGTGTTTCGGACAGAGATAAAAAAGTCTTGTTGCGCAACCGCCATGACATGAATCGTTTTGTCACCTTTATCGTACCGTTGACACGCTTCAATGGCATTATCCAAGAGGTTTGATAGAAGCACTACTATATCAGAGGCATCAAATGGAAGATTTGATAGATCATTCACTTCAAAATCAATACTGATCTTCTTTTGAGTTGCTTCGGCAGCTTTTGTGTTGAAAAGTGCATCCAAGATAGGATGGTGTGTGTTGACAAGGAATAGTCGATCAGTTTGCTGTTCGGTGATTTTTTCAAGATATTCTTCAGCGGCAGAATACTCTTGATTCTTCATCAATTGATTTAGGATATTCAGGTGCGCTCGAAAATCGTGAACTTTTTTCCTTTGGGCAGAATAAAGTTCGCTTGCCGAAGTCATGTTTTTCGATTGCAGCTGAATCTGCTGGTTAAGCATCAATAACTGTTCTCTTTCCAATGCGGCATACTCCATTCGCTCCAATAAAAAGAGGACTGCGACATTTGAAATAAAAATGAGAATACAACAGCCAGCAGAAACAAACTCTTCTATATTATGACCGCTTGTAACGTAAAGTAGGATCACAAGCATTACAAACGATGCGCATGGAAATAGAAAGTACAGTATCAGCTGCGAATGTTGAGCATCGCTTCTGGGCCTGTTGCCTATACGCTGAAGCATTATTTTACGAAACAGTGCAATAATAAACAATTCAGCAGAATAATAAGAGATTCCATAGATTAGAGATAAAGTCTTATCGGCTTGAAACGTCTGAGCATCCATCCCACAAACCGAAGTTGCAAGCATTCCGACTGCAAAAGATAAACTATAAGTCAAGAGATATTCTACAACAATAAGAAATAATAAAAACCTTCCTGAGATATTTTCATATAGAGTTCTGGCAACAATAAAGCAGGATAGTAGAATCAAGAGAATTTTGACGATTTGGTTTCGATTTAAGGCAATAACACTGAATTCAATAGATGCATACATTAAAATAGTTTGAACTATTACACCGACAAGGAATCTATGATCCCTCCAACGGTGCGAAGCAAAAGCGTCTAAAAACAGACATACACAGACTGAATCTATGATTGTGTAAACCAAACTGATTAAAGCATCCATCTACTTTTACCTCGCCAGTGTAAATATTTCTGTTTTAGCTCACTATAATTCTTTTCGCTTGGAGCCAGACAAAGACCACCGCGCAATTGGACTTTATTGTATTGAAAGATTTCGACATAGTGCATATTGACAAGATAGCTTTTTTGAATACGAAGGAAACCGAGTGGCTCAATTTTTTCGGATAGTTCCGTTATGTTACCGTAAAACTGGTATGCTGGACGTTTTTCGTCCAACAGGTGCATGACAATGATTCTTCGATGAGATTCTAAATACAGAATGTCATTTACAGGTACATCGATAATTTCAGAGTTGATTAAAATTGTGATAAGCTGTTTCCGCCGAAGCACTTCTTGGACGGCTGAATCAAAGTAAGAATCAAGTTTAGCAGAGAGATCTGCTTTTAGTAAGTATCGAAAGGCTTGAACCTCAAATCCCTCTGGAGCATACTGAATGAAATTCGTAATGAAGATAATCACAATGTTTTCATTGCTCGCTCGTAACTTTCTGGCAAGCTCAATTCCATTTGTTTCGCCCATATCAATATCCAGAAGCGCAATATCATAAGGAAGTGATAAGTCTATTTGGCTTGGTTGAGAAAAACCATAAAATCTTGATGATACATGCGTTTCCTCGCTTTTCTTTTTGAGTTCTTCAATAATAGAATCAACGATCTGCTGGTCATCGTCACAAACCAAGACATTCATTTTGAAATCCCTCCAGTGCACATGGGAATGCTTTTTATCACACAACATACAGCCCTGCTCCTCACAAGTCAATCAAATTTCAACATAATCGAACATTATATGTAGTATAGTACGATTATGTTGAAATTTCAAATAGTACACTTTATATAGGATAGGAGTGTACGGGAATGGAGCATTATTTAGGAGAAAAGCTAAAAAAGCTGAGGGAAAGTCGTGGCTGGACGCAGGCGGATTTGGCTAAACGGTTAAATAAGGCTGTATCCACGGTTAGTGGATATGAGAGTGATGCACATGCAATTCCGTTGGATGTTCTTGCAAGCATTTCATCCTTATTTAGCATTTCAACAGATGAACTCCTAGGACTGGATGCGCCAGAAGTACTATCTCTTTCTGGATTGACTGGTGCGCAAAAGAAAACTTTAATTAAACTCCGTAATGAACTGCTTTCACCAAGTCAAAAAGGAAATGATCTTTCCCCACAGCAGATGGAAATTCTTCATGACATAATAAAAGCCTTCGGTTAACGATTGATTTGCAATACAGTGCGAGAACAATGCAAAAGATAACTTAGAGACATGGCCCTCAATGCTGGATGCCCAGTGTTGAGGGTCATATTGTTTGCAGCCACACCGATTTCGTTACAAGTTTTCTCTATTTTGATACAAAATCGTGGACAGAGATTGATTCTTGTGATTTGATTGTATCAATGGTTACCATGTCCGCAGCGAAGGGCAAATCGTAAAGAAAGCAGTGTGCATTGCCATCGGCCTTGATCTGGACGGCCGCAAAGATGTTCTGGGGATGTGGGTCGGCGAGAATGAGAGCGCAAGGTTCTGGGCGACCGTACTGAATGGTCTGAGGAATCGGGGCGTAGAGGATATTTTTATCGCATGTACAGACAATTTGACTGGTTTCGATACAGCCATCCATGCGAACTTCCCTTGACACAGTCGTGATTGCTGTTTCTAATATCACCCCGCGCTCCAGAGCGCTAACGATCTACTACTTATCGAAATGGGTTTTGATTGTCTTTGCAGTTGTTCCGCTGTTGGAAAAATCGAAAAAGCCAAGTGGAGCAACTGACAAATATATTCAAAAGGAAAGGTGGTGTATAAAAATGAGTGGGTCTTCAAGTTGGCGCTGTGTCATCGGTAAAGCGGCTAGTGCTATTGCATTGGCAATCGCAAAAGCGAGCGTGAACAGCACCTGTTTCTTTACCGCATACCAGCCAGAGATTCCAAAGAGTTCAGAGTACAAGTGATTCCTAGAGGATTCTATTGATGACACATTTGTAATTTTGATAGAGATATGGTATTACAATAATGTGATATCCAAATACAACTCTATCTAAAAAGAAAGAGGAAAAAGTATGAAGAGACTCATTTCGTTCGTCCTTACGTTGTCCGTCTGCGTTGCAATGAGCTTTGCTACATTTGCTACATCTCCGGCAGTTGTTGACCCTCTGTCAAATACACTTTTGGGGGATGATTCAGCGTCGCTTCTTGCTGTTTGCCCACACGCATGGAAAGCATCTGCCGTGGGAAGCGAATTCTTCAAGTGGGATGAAGAGGATAAGAGCATCCACAGATATCAAACATTTATGTATGTTTGCCTTCGTTGTGGAACCTACTATTATTATGATGTAGATTTGGGACGTGCATAAGCTATATCTTCTAAAGCTCGTATAGAAGAAAGCTTAAAATCATATAACTCAATGTGCTTTGCACCCAAAGGAGGATGTCTATGCACACCGCACTTTGCAAACTGGCATACAGTGGCCTTGCAGGCCGCAGGCGTGACACTCGCATGATGCTGTGCGTGCTTGCAGCGGCGTTTGCGCTGATGACGGCCATGCTGTGCTATGCGGCCAGCGGCACGCGGGCGCAGGACGAGACTCGCAAGTCGATCTATGGCTCGTGGCAGATCGCGCGCTATGCGCTCGACGACGAGCAGGCCGAGCAGTTCGTGCAGAGCACAGCGCCCACCGCTGTGGGCAAAGCGCAGCAGTACGCCAGCCTTGTCAACGCGCAGGGGCTGGCGTTTGGTGCGCTGGGCACGGCGGATGAGCGCTATTTTGCGTGCGGCAGGCTAGAGCTTTTGAGCGGACATCTGCCGCAGACGTCGCACGAGATCGCGCTGACGACCTCGGTGCTGGACAGCCTTGGCGCTTCGTATGAGCTGGGGCAGGAGATCGAGCTTCTGGCCAAAAACGGCGAGAGCGACGCCGTTGCGCTGCGATACACTCTCTGCGGTGTGCTGCCATCCTACGATGCCTATTGGGCGGTGGATAATAACCTGCCGGTGGACGCTGTGCTCGCGGATGCGGACAGCCTGCCCGCCGCGTGGCAGCCCACGGTGCAGCTGCTCTGTTGCTATGCCGAGGGAGAAACGCCTGTTGTGCCTTATGTCGACGGCGCGCAGGACCCGACGTGGGTGCAAAACACCTATGCCTATCCCACGCAGGCCGAGGGAGATACCGGGCTTGCGGTCTTTGTGGGCATCTGTGCCGTTCTGACGCTGTGCGCCGTGTTTGGGTTGTGCTCCATCCAGCTACGCCGCCGTCAGCAGGGCCTTGTCACTCTGCGCATGATCGGCGCGGCCAAGGGTATGATACTGCGCCTGTGCCTGTGGGAGACCGTGCTGCTGCTCGCGGTCAGTCTGCCGCTTGGAGCGGTCCTTGGCGCGGCTCTCTGTGTTGCAGGGCTGGCCGTGCAGGGCAATCTTGAATATTTCAGCGTGCCTGCCGGGCAGCTGTGCGCAGGCCTTGCTCTTTGCGCTATGGCCATTCTGGCGGGTATGCTGCTGCCAGCCGTACAGCAGGCCGGGCAGACGCAGACCCATCTGCCGCAAAAGCGTGTTAGGCCGCAGCGCAGGGTGCGCATACTCAGTCCGCTGCCGCTGCGAGTCGTGGCGCTGAACGCTGTCGGTCTTGTACTGGCGCTCAGCTGTGTGTTTTTGACTGCGTGGAGCCTGCTGCCCTATCAGCGCAAGGCCGATACCGCCGCAGTGCAGATACAGTCGGTGCGCGAGGCGCTGACAAGCGGTCTTGCGCAGGACCTTGACAGCCTGCCGGACGTGCAGGACGTCGCCGTGCGCACGGAGCTGCCGTTCCAGAGCGGGCTTGTGAGCGAGGTCTTTGCCCAGCGTGGGTACTGGCAGCTGTACATGGGCCAGAGCCGCAGCGTGTCAGCGTTCAGGATGTGGGACGAGGCCACGGTGGAGACAAAGGTCTATGCCCTGCCGGAAAGCACTCTGCGCCAGCTGGCCGCAGAGTGCGGCGGTGAGGTGGACATAGACGCTCTGCTCTCGGGCGAGAGCGTGCTGTTGTATTCGCAGAGCTTTGTGCTTGACGAAACTGGCGTGACACAGTGGGCCGAGGGTACGGCGGACTTTACGGGCCAGCAGATGACGCTGCGCTATCCGACCCTGACGTCGGACGAGGACTTGACGAAAGGGCTGACCATCGGCGGCTGCTTTGCCGAGCTGCCGGACGACCTGCTGGCGCTCAGCGGTGTGATAGTCTCGCCGTATGCGGTGTTTTGCAGCGAGACGCTTGGCCAGCAGCTGTGGGCAGACGAAGTAGGCGAGGCCTACGGCTACACAGCCATCAATGTGCGTCTGGATCAAGATGCCGCCTATGCGACACAAAAATCCATCGCCGCCCTGGTCACCAGACGCGGCGGCGTGCTGAAATCGAACGACTACGAAACCGCACAGCGGCTTTGGCAGGAGGGTTCGTCCGCAGCCTTCCTCTGTGCGACAGCGGGCGTGCTGGGCGCAGCGCTGGCCGTGTTCCTGCTGTGGAACCTGTTCTATATCTACTGGCAGCAGCAGCGGCGGCGCATCGGTATCCTTCAGGCCGAGGGCACTGCGCGCAGGATGTTACTGCGCAGCGGTCTGCGGCAGACCGTCGCGGCCGGGGCGTGCTCGCTGGTCATAGGACATGCGGCGGTGGCCCTGCTGTGGGCCATCACGACGGCCCGCCTCATGACAACACGGGCTGGCGGTACACATGTGCTCACCAGCCTGCCAATGCGCGGCTCGGAATACCCGTGGGCGCTGCATCTGGCGGTGTGTGCGGGGTATCTTGTGCTTATGCTGTGGCTGCAGCTGCGGCCCTTGTCGCTGGCCGTGAGGTGCAGCCCGGTGCAAAACATGAAAGAGGAGGCCTGACCGTATGGATATCGTACTGGAAGCAAAAAATTTGACAAAGGTCTACGGCAGCGGCGAGGGCACTGTGCACGCTTTGCGAGGCGTGAGCGTGGGCATCGAGCGCGGCAGCTTCACGGCCATTATCGGCAAAAGCGGCTGCGGCAAATCCACACTTTTGCAGGCCCTTGGCGGGCTGGACGCACCCACGAGCGGACAGGTACTGCTTGAGGGCCAGAGCCTGTACGACCTGCCGGACGACGAGCTTGCTTGGCTGCGCCGCACAAAGCTGGGCTTTGTGTTCCAGGCCTTCAACCTTCTGCCGGAGTACACGATAAGGGACAATATTCTGCTGCCCCTCATGCTGGATAAAAAGGCCGTCGATGAGGCATACCTCAAATTTTTGACCGAGCGTCTTGGTCTGGCCGACCTTCTGCACCGCCAGCCCGGTCAGCTTTCGGGCGGACAGCAGCAGCGCGCTGCCATTGCTCGGGCGCTGATTGTTCACCCGGCGGTGGTACTGGCGGACGAACCCACCGGTAATTTGGACCGCAAAAACAGCGAGGAGGTTTTCTCCCTGATACGAGCTGTAGCTGCCGAGCAGCATCAGACGGTGGTTTATGTGACCCATGACCCGGATTTGGCCCAGGCTGCAGATCGAATTTTGGAGATGGAGGACGGAGAGATTAGGTTGGATAGCATTTAAAAAGGTAGCCGAATATTACTCTCTCTCCCTTGGTTTTCCATGTGGAAAGAGTACCTGACTTTTTTAGATGATATGATACCTCCAAAGTAGACAGGTTAAATAACCAAAATCTACTTTGGAGGTATTTTTATGGGTACCGGCTGTATCCAAGGTCTTCTTCCAGCTCCGCATCCAAACCATTTTCCATGAATTCAGCGATGGTATCCTTGAACAGTTCCTGAATGTCGTCCATGCTGCTGACATTTGCAAGCTGCAGCAGTTCACGGATTTTCTCTCTCCGGGCTTTTTCTTCCGGGCTTCGGGACATATCTTTCCCCTCCATCCTGATGCTTCTATTTTACACCTCTCCGGAGGTTTACACAATTATTGGGCTGGTCTCAGGGAATATCGTTTATGGCGTTCTTTGAGCTCTTGATTCAATTGTTAATACCAGACAAACGGTTCTCCATGGCATCATATGTCTTACTTCTACCGCTTTACCGCAATGAATTCCCCAAAACTATCTTGACGCGCCTACACTTCCATGATGGATATGTTTAATACAGCTGCCGAGTGTATTATTGATAGTTTATTTTAATTAAAGGTTAGTCTTCCATTCTACCGTGGTCACAACCAAGTGAGAGATAGTGCTCAATCTCACCAATCAGCACAAGCTGGGCGTACTCCAAAGGATTATTATACAGCAGCGCGTCCAGTTTTGCCCGCTGTGTGGGGCATGGCAGTACTTGCTCATCAAAGATCAACGCGGTCGTCCACTGTATTTCAATACAGAAGCAGACGACCGCATTGACTTTTTTACGAGATGAGGTCTCTTTTTTCTCTCTTAAGTCACCTAACCGCACTACCCTGCATCACAGGCGTTGACGATGATATCCACGTCGGAGCGGTTCATCAGGTCTTTCAGGATGCCAAACTGCTTTTTGGTACCAGCAGACACCAGATTTTCATTATCTATCTTTTTGTATTAAGGTCTACAGCAATCTAATCCCACATTAAAACGAGAAAATGCTTAATTGTTCTCCTCAAAGTTCTCTACCTGTTCCATGACCTTTTTGAGAACTTCGGGGCTGTACTGCGGGGGATATCACGCTTTTCAAAGAACGAGCCGGAGTTGCGCGCAGCGCGCAGATAATCCCGGCAGTTAAACAAAATCTGATCAAGGTTGAGAGCTTTTTCTTCAGCCTTCGTCTTTGCCATGGCGTTTTTCTCCAATCTGAAAATTACAAATTGCGGACAAAAAGGACGCATTGTTGTGGCAAGCAGTGCATTCGTGCGCACAAATGCAAATTTTGCGTTGCAAAATGCTTGTTGGGAAATCCCAAACCCTTTCTGATCTGCACCGTTTCGGTGCAGGCTACGCGTTCCTTCCGAACGCTTTTGAATGTGTCAATACAAACTCTCTCCAAAAATCCGAGTCGCTTTTTGGTGCAAGCGTCAATGGCATAACTCCGATGTTCGTGGTAGAATAGGTGCGTTGTGTGCCTGACGCATAAAAACGGAAAGGACGATGCAGAAATGGAGCAACTATATCTGATGCCCGGTGACGAACGCTACACAAAATTTCAGGATGAGAACGGTGTGCCGAAAATCCGTTACACCTACTGCTCCCTGCACGGCAAGCTGTTCAACTGCACCTGCCGAACGAAAGATGAAGCCCAGCGGCTGTGTGAAGATTGGCTCGTTTCGCAGGATCGCTGCTACATAAACTAAAAAAGTCGCCGAGGATTCCGCCCCATGAAAGGGTTAGAATCCTCGGCGACTTTCGTTTATCGGGTCTGCTGCTTTTCCTGTGCGTCTTTTTCTTCTGCGAAGAACAATTCAATATTTTTCTGTGCCTTTACCAACTCCTGCATTTCTTCTCGTGCCTTGCGATAGTCCGGGTAGGCTGCTTTCTTTTGGGTCAGAAGATCGGAATACTCTGCATTCAGTGCTTTGACCTTCGGTAGCTTTTTTAAGCCTGTTTCATCGAAAGCGGCCTTGGCTGCTTTGTGCAGTGTGATTTCTTCGCGGTGAGTATCCAGAAACTTTTTGCTATATCCCGCTTTCCGGTAGGCATCGTAGACTGGGTGGGTCTTGGCGTAATTGACGATGTGCGTTTTCAGCACAGCAATTTCCGCCATCCGTGTTTCAGCGGCTTTGATGGAATCTCCCAGCTGGTGGTATTTTTCTGTTGCCGCCGCTGTGCGTTCATTCAGTTCATCTGCGCTGCCAATTTTGTGCTCCTGCAAGAAAATCAGCGTCTTGGACATTTCTTTCAAATTATATTTTTTCGCCCATCGTGCATAGCCTTCGCTTTTTCCCTCGGCCAGCTTTGCCTGAATGTCAACCAGCAATTGGAAGGGCGGCTCTTGGAGCAGCTGTATTTGACGTGGATGGTGTTCAGTTTTTCCCGCAATCACCGCTTGCAGTTCATCCTCGCTGTACCCAGCCCCCAGTGTTTTGAAGCGTATGAACCGTTTTTGCCGTGCGCCCTTGACGGAGGTGTATTTTCCACGCTTGACCTCATAACCTTGCTGTTCCAGTTTTTGCAGAAAATCTTCGTAATCCTTGGGCTTTTCTGCAAGGATGCTGTCGATGATTCCACACAGGCGGTCACGGTTGCTCTCCTTGGGCGGATAAAGAACACGCTTCTGCCGCTCCCGGTAAGGCTTTATCTCAATGACGGAGAGCTGATGCTCTAAGCAGATCAGGTCACTTAACCGCTGCACCGCCAACGCTGAAAAGAAAAAGTCCCGGAATTTTCGTGTTCCATCCAACGCAGTAGAGTTATAAATAATGTGGTTGTGGATGTGTTCCCTGTCCGTGTGAGTGGCAACGATAAACGCATATTTGCCCTTGGTGAAGCGCATTGCCAGCTCATAGCCCACCTTGTTGGCCTCCTCTGCGGTGATTTCACCGGGGCGGAAAGATTGCCGGATCTGATAGGCGATCACATCATTTTTCTGTCTGCGCCCTGTGGCAAGTTCGTATTGCCGCTTGGACAGCATAAATTCTTCGTCTGCGGTCAAGGGGCTGCACTCATAGCTGCTGACCAGCTCTCCCCTGTTCGTCTTGTCAGGATTCTTTGCGTAGTCCGTGCGGCTTTTCAGGCAGGCCGCAACCGACTTGCCCTTGTTTTTGTGCAATGCAATCAGCCGTGTTGCGGCCATTCTGAATCACCCCCGTGTGACAGCCAATACTTGAGCCACTTGTAGCGTTCGCAGCCCCAAACAAAAAAGCCGCCCGAAGGCGGCAAAGATAAAAACACTTACAGTTCTGCAAGCCATTCGCTGAACCGTCCGATGCCCTCTGTGATGGCAGTTGCGCCGAAAAAGAGAACGAAGCAGATAAACTCTGCCACCAGCAGAATGAAAAACTGATCCCAAGTCTGGCGGTAGGCGGTGTAGATGCCGCAGCCGAAGATGTAGAGCATCAGCGGCGCGACCACATAGCTGGACAAGGTAAGCAACCACTTTGCCATCAGAGCCAGAAACGCCACAAAGAGAGAAATCGGGAAAAGAACAATTTTCTTCAGCATAGACATCATATCAAGCACTTCCTTTCTGTTCGCCCTTATTATAAAGGTATCGACTACTACGTTGCAAGGATGTCAAGCGTTATATGTACACCGCAGTCCTCCAACTGCGGGGAAAATTTTAAAGTTCTGCCAACCGGGAAAGAATTTGCTTGCCGATGCTGATTAGTTCATCCAGCCGGGCGCGCAAGTCCTCCATATCGGCAGCATAAACCCGGCCATTTTCATTGGCTACTTTGGCGTACTGGTTTAAATTGTTGCTGCACATCTGCAAAAGATACGCCATGCGGCGCAGCTGCGGTAGATCCAGATGCAGACAATACCCGTCCAGCGCCATTTTTCGCAGATAGGAGCCGATGCTCAGAATGCCGCTGGATTCCATTTTGTTCCGAATCCGCTCCAACTCCGGTTTGCTGACCCGGAAATGGAGTTGCTGGTCGCGGCGGTCGCTCACCGGGCATCACCATCCTTATCATAATAGCTGCGGAACGGTTTGACAGGCTCCGGCTGATTGGTCTTTTCCCCCAGTGCAGCCAGCACAGACGGACGAATTGCAGGTGTTTCGGTTTCCTCGGTTTCTTCGGGAACATCCTGCGAGGAACTGCGGTCACGGTCGATGTTCAGCAAGGCGTTCAATTCAGCAAGGCGGGCAGACTTTTCGGCCAATTCTTCCTCCTGTGCAAAGGGCTTTGCCACTTCGACCTCTGCGGCCTGCTTCTGCTGTTCCAGATTTTGCAGAGCATTTTCAGCATCTGCAATTCGGTCAGCAAAATTGTCGATGGCATTGTCCAGACGAGTGATATTGCCGCGCGCATCATCGCCCAGCGACACCGGGTAACTCAACTCTGCCCGGAGTACGGCCTGATGCTCGTTCTTGAAGCTGTCGAATCGAATGTTCAGTTCAAACCCACGGTAGGTGCCCAGCAGCATCATATCAGCATTGGGCATCTCCTGCCGAGCCAGCAGCAGCCGTTCGCCTGCAGCCTTTTTGTCATCGTACACCATGCCCTTGATGGTCATGCCGCAGAAGTTTTCTTTGTCCTGCGGGTGTGCTGCTGCAATCTGTGAGTCCTGTTGTAAAGCAGCAATGCGGGTTTTCTGTTTCTGGATCTCCTCCGGGAAAGTTTTGAGCAGCTTATCCTCCAGACGATATTTCTGATTCTGGAAGTCTCCGCGCAGCACCTTCAATTTTGCTACCTGCACGTCCAAGTCCATCTTTTCCCGGATGCGAGGGTCGCCTGCACACAGAGCCTTGATTTCTGCGTAAGATAAAGCCTGTTCGTCAATATCATCGCAAGATCGCATAGGCGATTTGCTCGTCATGATCTGCGAGATAAACTTCTGTTTATTCTCAAGGGTCTGATAGAGGTAGGCGTCAAATGTCGATTCCGTGACGTAGTTATAGACGTAGACTTGTTTGTTTTGGTTGCCTTGGCGGATGATTCTGCCGTTACGCTGGGTCATATCAGACGGACGCCAGCCTACATCCAGATGATGCACCGCTACGAGCAGCGTCTGGACGTTGGTCCCTGCTCCCATTTTGGCAGTGCTGCCCAGCAGCACACGCACCTGTCCGCTGCGTACCTTGGAGAAAAGTTCTGCTTTCTTGTTCTCCGTATCTGCGTTGTGGATGAACTCAATCTCCTGTTCGGGCACACCGGCGTTGAGCAGCTTGGTGCGAATATCATCATAGACGTTGAACGAACCGTCCCCCTTGGGAGTAGACATATCGCAGAAAATCAACTGGGTCAGCTTCTGCTCCTTGGTGTCGTTCCAGATGCGCAGGACGTTGTTGACGCAGGCATTTAACTTGCTGTTGGGGTCATCGGGCAGAGCGGAATTCATCAACCGCTGGTCAAGACCAATTTTGCGGCCATCCGACGTGATTTTCAACATATTATCCACAGAAGGGTCAACAGAACCGCTGTGGACTTCGGCTGCACGTTCGCTCAACGCCTGCACCATGTCCTGTTGGATTTCCGAAGGCTTGACCACTACCGTCTCAAATTTTGCATCAGGCACCGGGAGATGAAGCTGGTCGCTGGTCTTGATATCCGCCGCTTCTTTGAACATCGCCATCAGTTCGGGCAAGTTGAAAAACTTCGCAAAACGAGTGCGCGCACGGTATCCGGTGCCTTCGGGCGCAAGTTCAATAGCCGTGGTTGTCTCACCGAAGGTGGATGCCCATGCATCAAAATGGGTCAATCCTTTCTGCTGCAAGGTGTTGTACTGGAGATAACGCATCAGAGTATACATCTCGGTCATGCTGTTGCTCAGGGGCGTACCCGTTGCAAAAATAACACCGCGCCCTCCGGTGATCTCATCGAGGTAGCGGCATTTTCCAAACATATCGGAGGATTTTTGCGCTTCAGATGTGCTCAGTCCGGCCACATTCCGCATCTTCGTATATAAGAACAAGTTCTTATAGTTTTGGCTCTCATCCACAAACAACCTGTCTACGCCCAATTGCTCAAACGTAACCACATCATCTTTACGGTCTGCGCCTTGCAGCTTCTCCAGTTTCTGTTTCAGAGACTTACGCAGTTTTTCCAGTTGCTTTACCGTGAAATGCTCACCAACCTGTGCTTTCGCTTCTTCGATGGCCTCCTCGATTTCATCCATCTGTTCCTGAATCAGACGCTCCTGTCGTTCTGCGGACAAGGGTATCTTTTCAAACTGGCTGTGTCCGATGATAACTGCGTCGTAGTCGCCGGTCGCAATTCTCGCACAGAATTTTTTGCGATTAGCAGGTTCAAAATCTTTTTTGCTGGTAACCAGCAGCTTTGCATTGGGGTACAGGCGTAGAAACTCGCTGGCCCATTGTTCCGTCAAATGGTTTGGCACGACAAAAAGACTTTTTTGACACAAGCCAAGACGTTTCAGTTCCATAGCGGAAGCCGTCATCTCAAAACTCTTGCCGGCACCGACTTCGTGCGCCAAAAGGGTGTTGTACCCATACAGCACATGGGCAACCGCATTGCGCTGATGCTCTCGCAAATTGATTTCCGGGTTCATTCCCACAAAATGAATGTGGCTACCGTCATACTCACGGGGCCGGGTGCTGTTAAAGAGCTCGTTGTACTTTTTTACCAGTAAGGCGCGCCGCTGCGGGTCTTTCCAGACCCAGCCAGCAAAAGCGTCCTTGATAGCCTGCTGTTTCTGCTGGGCGAGGGTGGTTTCGTTCTGATTCAGCACGCGCTTTTCCTTGCCATCCTCCACGATGGTATCATAAACGCGGCTATCACGCAAATTCAAAGTGTCTTCCAAAATCTTGTAAGCGTTGGCCCTGCGGGTACCGTAGGTTTCGGTGGCCATAATGTCACCAAAGCCAGTAGCAGATTTATTGCTGATCCGCCATTCGGAGGTATAGGGAGAGTAGCGGACAGTAATGGAGTTGTTGTAGCGGATGCGGTAGGGCGGCTGAAAAGTTTCCATCATGAACTGCTGCACGATAGAGGGGTCAAGCCATGTGGCACCCAACCGCACATCAATTTCAGATGCTTCCAGATCTTTGGGCTGGGCTTTTTCAAGTGCGTCCACATTGACCTTGAACTCCGGGTGGCTTTCTGCAGCGAGCTGTGCCATGCGCAGCTTATCGCGCACGTTGCCGGAAAGGTACTCATCCGCAGTCTGCCAGCCGGCTTCCGGATCGTCAGCATCAGCGGCAGGATCTTTGAAAATCACACCAGACAGTTCAGTGGTGATGCGCTCATAGTCACCGGGAGTGCCCAGCAGGTCGGCCATGTAGGGCAAATCGACCTTGCCATGCTCACCAATGGACACCGCCAGTGCTTCGCTGGGGGTGTCCACGCTTGTGACAACACGCTCTGGACGAATCGTCCGCTTGGTGAACATATCCGCTTTGCTTTTCAACTGCCTGTTTTCATCCAAGTTTTCTAGTGAGCAGAGCAGATAGTAGGAGCTATCATCATCAAAAAGTCTGGCATTTTTCTTGTCGTTAATCAGACCGTATTTTGCGGTAAAGGCATCATAGGCGGCGTTCAGCTTTGCCTGCGATGCCTTGATATCCTCGTCCGGAAAGTCGTTCAACTGCTGGTCGATCAGTTCACTGACAATCTGCCGCAGCTCCACCATGCCAGCTACACGACCTTTGGCGTTGTCGGACAGTTCAATCTGCGTCATGATGGAGTTCTCGCGGTAGTAGATTTCACCGTCCACCACAGTATAGCTGAAATTTTTTACGGTTGGATCTGCGGGCAGCGTTCTGCGCTGTGCTTCCGCATCGGCAACATCCGGGGTGGAAATCTCTACCGCAGTGTACTGCCCCTCGATGTGCTGCACTGCTTCGGTAAGCTGGTCTGCAAGGTTTGCACCTTCGATTGGTGCAACGGTCAGGTCATGGCCATACTGGGTGCTTTCCAGTTCCAAATTTCCCAGTACCATTTCCGGGTTGGAAACAAAATACTGATTGATGCTGAAGCCATCTTCGGTCTGTCCCAACTGTACCCATGCAGGTTCGATGTCCGCAGGACGGTCACGTTTCTGCAAAAAGATGATATCCGATACCACTTCGGTGCCCGCGTTGGCTTTGAACGCATTGTCGGGCAGACGAATTGCGCCCAGCAGGTCGGCGCGTTCCGCCATATACTTGCGGGCAGTGCTGTCTTTGCTGTCCATCGTAAAACGGCTGGTCACAAAGGCAATCACGCCGCCCGGTCTGATCTGGTCGATGGTCTTTGCGAAAAAGTAGTTATGGATGGAAAATCCCAGCTTATTGTACGCCTTGTCACTGACTTTGTACTGGCCAAAAGGAACATTACCTACGGCGAGGTCGTAAAAATCTCGTCTGTCAGTGGTTTCAAAGCCGGCAACGGTGATATCAGCCTGTGGATACAGCTTCTGTGCAATGCGGCCAGTAATAGAATCCAGTTCTACGCCATACAAACGGCTGCTGGCCATGCTGTCGGGCAGCATACCGAAAAAGTTGCCAATACCCATGGAAGGCTCCAAGATATTTCCCGACTGAAAGCCCATCTTTTCTACGGCATTATAGATGGCACGAATCACCACCGGAGATGTATAGTGCGCGTTCAGCGTGGAAGCGCGGGCGGCGGCATATTCTTCTTCGGTGAGCAGTCCTTTCAACTGGGTATACTCGGCAGACCAATTTTCTTTGCTGGGGTCAAAGGCATCCGCCAGACCTCCCCAGCCGACATATTGCGAAAGAATCTGCTGCTCCTCGGCGGTGGCACCACGACGCTCCTGCTCCAGAGTGCGCAGGGTCTGGATAGCTTCAATATTGCGGGCGAATTTCTGTTTGGGGCCTCCGACACCCAAATTATCATCCGTAATGTGAAAATTTCCCACAGCTTCCGGCATCGGTTCAGCGTTCAGGGCTTCGTCTGCGGCCGCAGCGTTCGGAAAGGTCTGCCATTTACCATCGACTTCTGCGGAGATCGGCAGTTTGTCCAGTTCTTCATCAGGTGTAGGTTCATCCTGCCGCAAACCGCCCTCGAACTGCTCTTTGTTGAGTACCTCATTGCTCCACGAATATCCCTGTGCGCTGGTGTCAATGCGCACATCGGTTTCGCCCACATAACCGATAGTTCCCTTAATGGTTTTAGTGGGGAGGTCTACAACAACGGAATCGCCAACCTTGTAATCGGCAGTTTTTTCAGGGGCGACCTCAGCAAGTTCATCCTGCTGCTGTTCATACAGTTCCCTGATATGGGGCAAACCCTCGCTTCGGAAGATGGGCTGTCCGCTGTTAGTCAAGTCCATATCCTGCAAGCTGACAGACTTGAACATGAAGTTGACATGATCCACACGGAAATCCCGGCCATCCAGCTTGATGATGCTGCCGATCGGCAGGTAATCTTCCTCTCGCAGATATTTTGTCTGGTGGTGGGTACCATCTCCGCCTTGTCCAGCCAGATAGATGCTGTTGCCCTCGGCCCACAGCTTCTGCGATTTTGCTACCCACTCTCTGCGCAGAAAGCCGGTCACTTTGACTTTTCCCAGCGCATTTTCCTGTGACAGCAAATTAGAACGAAAAACTTCCTTTACAGTGATTGCATCTTTGTCATAGAACAGAAAATATCCGCCCAGTTCAAAGCCAATCAGGGTATTGGGGTACTGCTCTTTCAGAGCATTGTATTCGGCAGCGGCATCACCATCCAGCATTGGGAGCTGTCGTTCCGCTTCCTGCACGGCGGCACGATGCTCTTTTTCCTTATCGGTCAGGTAGCGGTCAGACTGAATCATCAGGTCGATGTATTTCTCGACCCGTGTCCAGCTTAACGTAACCTTTTGATGATCCGGGTAGTGGTCAAATTCAAGTCCTTTTCCATCATGATTTACAAAACCGCTGCTGCCATCCAGAAAATCCTGCGAATGTCCGCCGATGCCGTACTCTTTCGCCAATGCTTTAGCGCGGAGTTTGCGGTCGGGCTGTGTCTGGTACAGTTCGATGATCCGCTGCTTGCCATCCTGAAAACCGGAACCATGCTTGCGCAGTTCATTCTCAATTTCAGCCTGCGACAAAACAAAAGCGGAGGGCGATTTTTCGCTCTCCGCTCGGTCGATATGTTCAATTTGCTGGGCTTCGGTGGGGATGACGGCATCCAGAAAACTTAGCTGTAGATCAGTTCCGTCCGAATCACTTCCTCGACCTGCTCCTGTAGGCTGTTCATGTGCTGTACCCACGCCATCTGATTCTTCTCCTTGTCCGGGGCCGGGTTCTTCGCCAGCAGATCGGCCATCAGTTGCTTCTTCATCGCTGCTGCGGTCTGCTCCAGTTCGGTCAGGGTCGGGTACAGGCTCCCGTTCAGGAGCATCGTGTTGTACAGCACTGGGCGATGGTCTTTCAGGTACGTCCGGCGCAGCCTGCCGTACTTGCCCAGCGGGGTCTTCGGCTGATGCAGGGTCAGGTTCGGGAGAAGATAATCCCCGGTCTGCGTGTAACTCAGATTGCTGCTCATATTCATGCTGGCTCCTTTCATTGTTTCGGCGGCGAATGGTTGTTTTTACGGTGCGTTCGATGTTCCGCAGAACCTCCCGGCTCATGTCGCTGACGGCTGCGCCGAGGGTGTAGACGGCATCTGGGGTTGAAAAATTGTAGATTGCCTGAAAATCGTCCTTGTCAAACCACCCTGTCGGTTCAAACCCGCAGCGTTCCAGCAGCGTGTAGGTGACGCTGATGGCGGCGGCGCTTTTGAACTGCATCTCCACTCCGGCTTCATCATAATCCATCAGAAGCGAACCGTCAACGATGGCGAGAATGTCACCACTGTTGTTGTCCCAGTAATCTGCCACCAGTTTCCCGGCAACATCAGCAAGCTGCTGGCTGACACGCTCTCCGTTGATGCCGTAGGTGGCGGCGAGCATTTCTGAAACCGGCTGCACCAAATCGGGACCGAGCTGCCACACCTCCGGGTCACGGGAATTGCGGCGCACCCCGGTGTCGCTTACGTCAAAAACGTAGTGCAGTCGAGGGAATCCGCTGGATTCGTCCAGCAGAGCGATGCCCTTAGAGCCACGCCTGACATAGCGGTTCATCCGGTTGCGCCAAATGTCAAATTCGGCGCAGGCGGTGGCATCCGGGCGCTGGGCGTAGATCATCAACTGGTCGGGAAAGCTGTACTTGTACAGCCGGGATGCTGTGGTCAGATAGTCCGTCCAGCTTTCCCAGTACCGCGTCAAGCCGTTTGCCGTGCGCTGGGCAAGAGCAAGATATTCTTCGGTTTTGCTAGACATTGTTGCCTCCTTCCGGTTTTGAGCATAAAAATAGCGGGCAACCGTTTTATGATTGCCCGCAGGGATGTAATATTATTTTTCAAAAATCAGAGCGATTCGCCCAGTCTGATAACCGCGGCCAGATTGGGAGCGGTCGTCATGCTGCCCTTGGTTTCCATGTTCGGAACTGTGATGATGCCCATATCCTCCCACTTCAGATAGGAGGTCATAGCCTTATACTGTGCGATGGCTGCATCGAACACATGGTCGGCACCGGCATCCAGCAGCAGGGCGGTCTTGTGGAAGTGGAAGCCTACACTGCCGCCGGCATACAGACGGTCAATGACGGTTTTCATCTGTGCGGTAATGTCGAACCAGTAGATGGGCGATGCGAACACCACCATGTCGGCATCCACCAGAGCCTCAAAGACCTTGCCCATATCATCTTTCTGGACGCATTCGCCCTTGTGTGCCCAGCAGTATTTGCAGCCCAGACAGCCACGGATGTTCATGGGTGCTACATCCAGAATGCTGACCTCATTCTGGTTCTTGCGGGCGGCTTCTGCAAAAGCCTGTGTCATAATCTCCGTGTTGCCGCCTTTGCGGGGACTACCGTTCAAAACTACGATTTTCATTTCAGATACTCTCCATTCTGTATGTTGATTGCACGGACAGAATACTGTCAGTGCTTCTTACGAATTTTTGACGCAGTAGCAGTGTAGCTCATGTCCAGCAACATTTTCAGCTTGTCATCATCAGCTTTGTTGTCCAGTGAAACCGTGATCCAGCTATCTTTGTTCATGTGGTAGGCAGGAAAGAAACCGGGTTCACTGCGCAGTGAGCCAATCAGAAGTGGGGCGCATTTGAGATTCACCACATCCAGTAGTTCGTCACCGGGTAATCCCAGCCTGCTCCTTGGAATGTCCATAATCAAGGCAAACCATTTCTGATTGTTGCTGTGCCGGAAGACTGCAAAATTGGGATTCTTCATCCACGGGTAATCCGGCTCAACGCTATATTGTTCAAGAATAAATTGCATAAATCCTGCACGATTCATGGCGAAGACCTTTCAATCTGCACGTTGCCATTCGGCAATTATCGTTAGCAGATATAAACTTTTGTTTGTTGAGCCAATTATACCACACTGCCAACCATAGAGAAAGAGGATATGTACGCCGCCCGCAGGCGGCAAAGATCAGTCCGGGGGAAATTCCAGTTCGACAAACTCCGCATCGGTCAGCAGTTTCAGCTTTTCGATAACACCCTCCGACAACTCCCGCAGGGCGGTTTCGTCGGGCATCAGGTAGCACAGCATGAGCCGCAACTCGTGGATAAGCCCCAGCCGGGTGCCGGTGTTGTAGAGCATCATCAGGGTCAATTCCTCGTGGTCAAAGTTCATGTTCATCCCTCGCTTTCCGGCAGACGGTAGGATTGCACTCCGGGGCATCGCACTTCTCCTTGAGGTTTTGCAGAACAGAAGAGTGCTCCGGCTTTTTATCCAGAAACCCCGGCAGCTCCTTGAAGCCGATGCTGTCCACATAATGCACAGACACTTTGCCATTGCGTTTGAGTGCGATCACATCGCTGACCGACAGGCTGTGCCCCTCAAAATCCTGCGGACGGGAGAGGTTGAACATCTGAAATAGTTCTTCCAAAATCTCGTTGTTCGGCACATCCTGCCACATGGCGGGCAGATCAGCATAGTAGGTGACCTCGTAATGCTCCGGGTCGGGCGTTTTGCCCCGACGATGCAGTTCCCGCATGGAAGCAAATCTTTCATCGAGGATTTTTTCGTCATGCCGCAGCTGCATCACCATATAAACATCGCACCCCGCATTCAGAAACTTCTGCGGGATGTCCGTCATGGGTTCACCGTCAAAATTCTGGTTCCATTTTTGCTGCATCGTCCACCTCACAGTTCTGGCGCAGAACGTGCAGACGATTTTGGCGCAGACGTATCACTTGCCAGTTCTGCCAGCTTTTCCAGTGTGGAAGGGCGGTGGTCTGTACGCAGTTCCTCGGCTTCCGCAACTTTATCCATGACGGCATCGTAGTCCTGCAACAGCCGCCGCCCCTTTTCCATGTGGTGTGCTTCCAGAATCTGCTCACGGGCTTCCTGAATGGTCAGTTCCGGGGCATCCAACTGCCCGCCGTCCATCACGGAAAAATCGCTGTGGTAAATGGTGTAGTCCCATCCATCCTCACAGGACTGGATGGCAAGATAACCTTTGCCACCCAGTTCCCATGCGGCCTGCTCGTCCTGTGTCTGAATTTCGGGGTAGAAGTCGGCATGGTTTCGTTCCATGACCTCGGCAAACTGGCAGATGTGGAACACATTGCCCAGACCGCCCATGTCAAAGTGATAATCATCCAGATGTTCCAGCCGTGCCGTAAAGCTGCGCCCATCCGGGTAATCCACCTGTACAACTCCGCCATTGGGAATGCGGTAGAGGTCGTCATAGTGGCTGTTGATGAGACGAATATCCTTCGGCAGCGTTTCCGGTTCCCAGATGCGCCGCCTGCCGATGCCCGCCTGCGGGATGTTTTCGAGGATCTTTACGCTTTCCTGTTGGATGGCCTTACGGTCATCGTCCGAAAGTTCAAACAGATACCAGTTCCGGGCGGCAGGGATGGTGTTCCTGCCATCGGGCGGCAGGTTCTTTTCCGAGATCTGCCCGCTTTCCAGCGGCTCACCAGTTACCTTGTTGTAGGTGGCAAAGCCGACTCCTGCACCGTTTTCCTGGAGGTGGAGATAGCGTTCATCGTTGATAAGGTAAACCGCTTCTTTTTTCTGCTCCATCAGCAGCCACCTTCAAATTCCAGAGAAAACTTGCTGCGGCCATCGGGTTCGGTGCCCAGCAGCACGGTGGCGTTGTAGGTCTTGCCCTTGGCACTCTTGCAGTCCTTCAGGCGGACCCGACCATCCCGCAGCAGCTTGTCCGCCACATGAGCGTCCATCCGCTTGCCCAGACGCTTGAAGAAGGCGTTGTCTTTCCACAGAACAAAGCGGCAAGGATTGGATTCACAAAACCAGCCCTTTTCACGCTCCACAACGGAATTGCCACAGTTCGGGCAGACACCAATAATCTTGCTTTTCATAAGTGCATTCGCTCCTTTTTTCATTTCCGTGTTCTTTAC
>NZ_JBBMEN010000013.1:0-70967 GCF_040096575.1 Faecalibacterium intestinale | reverse complement strand
GGACATGGGACTTGATGCTTCCTCGGCCTAGCCGGGTACTCCGTAACCAATCCTGACAGGCAGTTGCCGTGTCATTTCTCGAAAACTGTTTTACGGATACCCAGCAGTCGGGAACGCTCTGTTTTTCTTCATATAGAAAACCACAAGCTATGCTTGTGGAAGAAAAGAGCCGTAGCGTTGAAACGGTAGAAAAAGAACCTCCTTTTGCTATAATTAGAAGCGGGTAACGTCAACCGCATACTAAAGCAAAAGGAGGTTCATCCATATGGACGAGAAAAGTTTATCACATACGAGCTGGAATTGCAAATATCACATAGTGCTAGTACCGAAATATCGCAGGAAAGTGATATACGGAAAGCTAAGAAAAGATATTGGAAAAATACTAAGGACACTATGCGATTACAAGTATGTAGAGATAATAGAAGCACACGCGATGCCAGACCATATCCATATGCTTGTGTCGATACCGCCCAAACTTGCCGTAGCAGATTTCATGGGGTATCTCAAAGGGAAGAGTACGCTCATGATATTCGAGCGACGTGCAAACCTAAAATAGAAATACGGAAGGAGAGTGTTCTGGGCGAAAGGATATTACGTAAATACAGTAGGTGGAAATGAAGCCAAGATTCGCAAATACATTCAGGAACAAGAGTTCAACGATCAAATGTGCGACCAGTTGAGCTTCAAGGAATACGAAGATCCATTCAAGAATGTAGCTGACTTCGATGACGACGATTCGCCAGAAGTGCCTACAGATAGTATGAGAAAGTAAAAGCGACGTCAGTGTGCGGTTGACGTCGCTCATTGTGCGCCTTTAGGCGCGGCTGGTATTATGGCCCCTATGGGGCCGTTCTGCAAACCCCGCGTTTTCACGCGGGGTTATGATTGGCAGTGTGCAAGAAAACACGCTGAAAACTTTGGCAAAAAGAGAGAACCAGATGGGCTCGTTTTACTTATTTGTTTTTTACCAGCAGTGCCTGATACGGTTCCAGCTCCACATCCGCCAGCCAGACGGAAGTGCCCTCCGGGGTGTGATACTCGCCGCCCAGAGCGTCCAGACTGGCTCCCGCCGGATACTCGGTAAAGTTGAACAGTCCCACCAGCGTCTCCTCGCCGCGCTTGCGCACCAGCGCCAGCACGCCGGGGTTGTGGCTGTCCCATGTGGTCACCCACGCATCCGGGGCAAAGCAGGGGTCTGCCCGCATTTGGCGCAGCTGCTCCATGCCCTGCCACAACTGGTTTTGCAGCGTGCCCTTCCGGGTGCGCTGCTTGGCGTCCTCCCAGTTGAATTTTGTGCGGTGCAGATTGCGGCTGTCCTCCACACGGTCGGGGTCGTTTTTATAGTCCCAGCCATTGAGTTGTGCAATCTCGTCCCCGCAGTTCAGCATGGGGAAGCCCTGCAAAAATGCCATAGCAGTGTGCAGCAGCAGGTCACGCTTCACGGCGTAGTCCAGTGCGGTTTTATCGCCCTTTTCCAGCGCCTGCTCCACGCCGCACAGGCTGGCGGTGGTGCCGCAGCTGCGGGCGTCGCCGGTGGCAGGGTCGTAGTTGTACAGCTCGCCCTTTGCCCAGCTGCCGGGGAAATTGCCCTCGTAGAAGTGGTAGAGGTATTCTTTGTGTTTCTGGGGGTCGATGCCCAGCTTATTCTCCACCGCTTCATCCAGACCCCAGCCGATGTCATCGTGGCAGCGCAGATAGTTCACGAACCAGCAGTTATCCGGCAGGGCGTGCAGGGCATCCAGCTGCGCCTTCAGCAGCCGGGTGTCCCGGCTGGCAAGGGCACCCCACAGGTTGACCATGGTGGACACGTTGTAGAGCATATGGCATTCCGGCTTTTCCGGGGTGCCGAAATAAGCTGCCAGCTCCTTGGGAGCCATGACCACCTCGCCCTTGAGGATGACCGCCGGGCAGACACATTCCAGCACCATGCGGAGCATCCGCACGATGGTGTGCACCTGCGGCAGATTGCGGCAGGTGGTGCCCAGCTGCTTCCAGATATAGGGCACGGCGTCAATGCGGAACACCTCTACGCCCAGATTTGCCAGATGCAGGATGCTCTTGGTCATGTCCACGAACACCGCCGGGTTTCCGTAGTTTAGATCCCACTGATAATCGTGGAAGGTGGTCAGCACCCACTTGTGCATTTCCTCACACCATGTAAAGTTGCCGGGCGCGGTGTTGGGGAACACCTGCGGCACAGTCTGCTCGTACTGGTCGGGGATGGTGCGGTCGTCATAGAGATGGTAATAGGCTTGGAACCACGGGTCGCCTGCCTTTGCCGCCATCGCCCAGCGGTGGGTGCTGGCGGTGTGGTTCATGACAAAATCCAGACACAGGCTGATGCCTGCCTTGCGCAGTTCACGGGTCAGGTTTTCCAGATCCTTGTTGGTGCCAAGAGTCGGGTCTACGGTGTCGAAATCCTCCACCGCATAGCCGCCATCGTTGTGGGGATGGGGCATCTGCAAAAGGGGCATCAGGTGCAGATAAGTCAGCTTCTGCTCCTTCAGGTAGGGCAGTTTCTTTGCCAGTTCTTTCAAATTCCCGGCAAAGAGGTCGGTGTACATGGTCATGCCGAACATATTGCCCCGTTTATACCACTCCGGGTCGGCAGAGCGTGCCTTGTCCAGTGCTTTCAGCTCGGCGCTGCGGGCGTTGTAGGCTTCTGCCATCTCCCGCTCCAGAACCTCCAGCCCTTCCCGGTTGTGGTACAGTTCCATGAACAGCCATTCCAGCTCGTCCTTGTGCTTGGCAAACCGGGACGCAAATTCCTGTTTTGTTGCCATGATTCAGCCCTCCACTTCCGCAAGGGTGGGCATGGCAGGGATAGCACCATGCCGGCTGGTGGTAATGCTTGCCGCTTTATTGGCAAAAGCCAGAATGCCTTCCAGCTTGTCCACGGTCAGGGTGTCCAGCTCCTCCTTGCAGAGCTTGGACAGAGCAGCCCCAAAGAAGGTATCGCCTGCGCCGTTGGTGTCGCCTACCTTGCAGGGAACGCCAGCCACATGACCGGTCTTGTCCCCAAAGCGGTAGAATACGCCGTTTGCACCCAAGGTGACGAAAATCAGCCGGATGCCGTTCTGTGCCAGCTGTGCCGTGCCGCTTTCACAGTCGGTGGTGCCGGTGAGCAGGGGAAGTTCTTCATCGGACACTTTCAGGATATCCACCAGCGGCAGGGGAGCCTTCATCTGGGCAATGGCATCCTCTTTGTTCTTCCAGAGGTTGGCACGGTAGTTGGGGTCGTAGGTGATGGTAGCACCCAGCTTTTTGGCACGGGCGGCAGCGTCCAGCGTAGCGGTGCGGGAGGGGTCAGCGGTCAGGCTGACAGAACCGAAGTGGACGATTTTGGCAGCTTTCAGAGCCTCGTCCGAAATGTCCTCTTTGCACAGCATCACATCGGCATTGGCACTGCGGTAGAAGCTGAAATCCCGCTCGCCGGTGGCATCCACCGAGACCACGGCCATGGTGGTGGGGTGGTCTGCATCCACAGCCATGCCGGAAACATCCACCTTGTTTTCTGCCAGAACCTCTTTCAGGTAGCGGCCAAAGGCATCCGCACCCACCTTGCCGATAAAGGCGGTCTGTGCGCCCAGTCTGGAAGCAGCCACAGCCAGATTGGCCGGTGCACCGCCGGGGTTTGCGGCAAACTGAGGGATGCCGCGCGCATCCTTGCCGGTCTGGGTCAGGTCGATCAAAACTTCACCAATCGTTAAAATGTCCATGATACTTCTCCTTATTCATGATGTGAAACCCAACGATTACCGCTGGAACAGATAATGAATGTAAGCGGCTGCACGCTCCGGGTGCGGTGCATTCTGCACTACCCCAAGATAGACCTTGCCAGAAAAACCTGCCTGCCTGACAAACGGCGTATCCGAAATATCCAGCACGGTCCCACCGGCGTTCAGACCCGACAGTGCACGGAAAGACGCATCCAGTGTCCGCAGATCGAGAAAATAATCATCTGCCAACAGTCGATCCCGTGCATATTCGTCCATCAGAACAACATCTAACCGCTGGGCACTGACTGCACCCAGCAGCTTCATCTCTGAAGCATATACATACTGCTCCTCTGCGTGTTCGCTCTCGCTGAGCAGCAAGCCGGACAGCAGATTGACCTGTTGCTTTTTGGTCAGACCCTGCGCCTCGGCAAAGCCGGTGGTAAGCTGTTCCGTCAAATCAGACCCGGCAGTGATATTTACCAGACCAAGGTAAAGCACATCCTCTTTTTTCGTCACATGACGGTAGGCTGCATACCCGAGGATATAGACGACGATGAGCACGATCGCAATGGGCAGCTTGTAATATGCCCAGATGTGCTCCCATTTTTTGCGCCCATGGAGGGAGCGGAGCGTATCCCGGTCAGTTTTTGTCATGGTCGTATTCCTCGTGTACTGCATCGGGGTCTCCACCGATCAGATAGAGGATCCGAAGCATCAGAAAGGAGCAGAGCATGGCGCAGAAACCCATGCCCAGCAGGAATGCAGGCGTGAACACAAACACTATGACGTACCCCATGATGCCATAGACCGCCGCCATCAGCAGGGTGCAAAACAGATACCGGACACCCACGAGAAGCGCTGTTTTCAGGATGCCGAAGGTGGTGTTTTCAAACCGTGCCAGCAGAGGAAAGGCATACAGCAGAACGATGCCGTACAGAACTGCCGCACCAATAAGCGTTGCAGTGAGCAGCGTCCAGAAAATGTTTTCGCTCCACATTCGGCGCAGCACAAAGCCATCCACAGCCAGAAAACTGCCGACTGCCAGCAGGATAAGCCAGAGTTTTGTGGCGGGCTTAAAATTTTCCCGGAACGCCTTAAAAAACATCCGGGTCAGACCATCGTCCCGATCTTCCGCCATTTTGAGCGTGACGTAGAACAATGCGGTCGTAGAAGCCCCTATGGTAACGATGGGCAGGCTGCACACGAGCCATAAGATGTTCAGGTAAGCACTGTAAGTCAATTTCGTCAGCACAGCAAACAGCGGCTTGTCCGTATTGCACAGATCACGCATGGGGATTCTCCTTTCGCTCAATCTCCTGTGGATTCGCGCAGGATCAGGTTGGTTTCCGTATAGACGGTGCGATAGTTCAGCGATGGCTCTTCGATGCGGGTCATAAGCAGATTGGCAGCGGTGTAGCCCATGATCTGTTCATGGATATGGATCGAAGTCAAACGGGGGACAAAGTAGGAAGCCTCCTGACTGTCATCGAAGCCGCAGACCCAGATATCATCGGGAACCGAATACCCCAGCTCATTCAATGCCTTGACCAGATCCATAGCAACAAAGTCATTGGCGCAGACAAAGGCATCCGGCATCGTTTTGAACCGACGGATGGTTTCGTACAGGGATGCCGGATAGTTCTGCTGTCCAGATGGCATCGCACAGGTGCTCAGGCCTTCTGTCAGACCAAAGTGCTCCATTGCATCCTTATAAGCCATATAACGCTCAAAGAAGGACTGACAGTGGTTTTTATCCCCCGCAAAGCTGATGCGTTTTTTGCCGCGCTGGACCATGTGAGCCACCGCATTCTGGATCTCAATGCGGTTTTCCATATAAAGGCGGTCAGCTTTAAGAGGAGGACGCATATCCATCACAGGGGTGTCTACAAACAGCAGCGGAACATCCAGATCGCACAGCATCTGTGCGTAGTCATAGTCGAATACTTCAAAGCAGATGATGCCGGCTGTGCGCTCGGTATTGAGAGAAGATGGAAGTTTTTTCTCTTTCAGCTCTATGGGAGAAATGCGATGAATGGTCATACAGCTATGCAGATGATCGATTTCCGCCTGGAAACGATCCAGCATCATGGAGGAAAAGTGAGAGCTGTTCAGAAACTGGGTCGTCAGCATGGCGATCTCCCGTTTGTCACTCGGCAGAATGAAAGGCTCTGCTGCTTTTGCAGCGTCTTCCTGAAACAGCGGCAGATAGGCAAACTGCTTATAGCCCATTTCGGCGGCTTTGCGCAGGATCTTTTCCCGTGTAGCATCTGCCAGCACACCGGTGTTGTTGATGGCCTTTGAAACTGTGTTGCGGGAAAGCTGCAGCTCGTTTGCGATATCCTGAATGGTGACTTTGGTTGCCATAAGTCATCCTCTTTCTTTTATAGATAAAGTCTGGTGACGGATCTTATTCTTTATGACTCCAGTATAGTGCAAATGCACAAATTAGTCAAATGCAAAAATGCAAATCAGCATTTTGCATATCTGCGCGCTTTCGGATTTGTGCATCTGTACAAATCCACAGTATTTCTTGATATATACCATGAATTATCGTTGACATTCGCTTGATTGCGTGGTATAAATGAATTACAGAGTTTTACATTTGCACAAGCGAAGCGATGAAAACGTAAAATTCAAAGGTGCAAATGTAAAATGCAAATCAAACGGCAAGCAAATCAAAAAGGAGGAGAATGATTCATGAAAGCAAAGACGGCCTCGCCGGAAACGGCTGTGCTGACAGCAGAACGCAAGCTGCACAACACATGGGTCTACATCAAACGGCATTGGCAGCTTTACCTGTTGTTTCTGCTACCTGCTGTGGTGCTGACGCTGGTGTTCAAGTACGCTCCCATGGGCGGTGTGCTGATCGCGTTCCAGAAGTACAATCCCTTCAAGGGCATCTGGGGCAGCGAGTGGGTAGGCTTCAAAAACTTTACCCGCTTCATGTCCTCGCCGGACTTCCAGCGCTATCTGATCAACACCCTGAAGCTGAGCGTCTACGGTCTGCTGTGGGGCTTCCCGATCCCCATCCTGCTGGCATTCCTGCTCAACCGTATCGAGAGCAAGAAGATCAAGCAGAAGGTGCAGCTGGTGCTGTATATGCCCAACTTCATCTCGGTCATCGTGCTGTGCGGTATCGTCCGAGTGCTGCTGAGTGTCACCGGTCCTGTGAACGGCCTGCTTCACACCAGCATCAACTTCATGACGCTGCCGGAAGCGTTCCGCCCCATCTACATCATCAGCGGCATCTGGCAGGGTGCCGGCTGGGCATCCATCATGTACACCGCATCCCTTTCTAACGCCAGCAAAGATCTGAAGGAAGCTGCTATGATCGACGGCGCAAACCTGATCCAGCAGATCATGACAGTGGAGTGGCCCGCCATTAAGGATATGGTCGTTATTCAGTTCATCCTGCAGGCAGGCAACATCATGAGCATCGGTTTTGAAAAGGCTTATGCCCTGCAAACTGACCTGAACCTGAACACTGCCGAGATCATTGCAACGTACGTTTATAAAAAGGGCCTGTTGGACGGCGATTACAGCTTCTCCACGGCAGTCGGTCTGTTCAACACCGTTGTCAACGTCATCCTGCTGATCGCAGTGAACAAGGTCGTTGCCAAAATGAACGATGGCAAGGGCTTGTAAGGAGGGGTTTACCATGGCAAAACAGAAAAAATCAAAAATGGCCCTCTACACCAGACAAGATAAGATCATCCTGTACTGCGGCTACGCACTTCTGGGTTTGTTCCTGCTGGCGATCATCGTTCCGATGATCTACATCGTCATCGCGTCCTTTATGGACCCGGTCACTCTGCAAAACAAGGGCATCTCCTTTGATTTCAGCAAGTGGAGTCTGGATGCTTACCAGCGTGTCGTTTCGGACAAGCAGATCTGGGTCGGCTTCAAGAACGCAGTACTTTACTCGATCATCTTCACCATCATCTCGGTAGCTGTGACGATGCTTGCCGCTTATCCCATGTCGCTGCCGGACTTCAAAGGCAAAGCAATCTTCAACACCTTGTTTGTGATCACGATGTTTTTCAGCGGCGGTCTGATCCCCACCTACCTGCTCATCAACAATCTGGGTCTGCTGGATTCCATGTGGGCGGTCATTCTGCCGGGAGCATTCAGCGTGTGGAACATGATCATTGCCCGTACCTATTATCAAGGCATCCCGCGTGAGCTGCGTGAAGCTGCGGATGTGGATGGAGCCAGCGAGATGCTTTACTTCTTCAAGATCCTGCTGCCCGTCTGTATGCCGGTGGTGGCAGTTCTGGCTCTGTGGCAGTTCGTGGCAATGTGGAACAGCTACTTTGACGCCATGATCTACCTGAACAGCGCATCGAAGCAGCCGCTGCAGCTGGTGCTGCGTTCCATCCTGATCCAGAGCCAGCCGGAATCCGGCATGATCGCAGATATCCAGAGCACTGCCGAACGTGCGAAGATGGCAGAGCTGCTCAAATATGCAACCATCATTATTTCCAGTCTGCCGCTGCTGGTGATGTATCCCTTCTTCCAGAAGTATTTTGATGCCGGCATCATGGCTGGTTCCATTAAAGGCTGAGGATATTTCAGAATTTTATAAGCAGGTACGCTCATCTGTTACACGAAAAAAGAAACATAAAAAGGAGAAAATACCATGAAAAAGCTGATCTCTCGCCGCAACTTCCTCAAGGTCTGTGCTCTGGCGGGCTCTGCCGCTGCTCTGTCTGCCTGTGGCGGCGGCAAATCCACCGGCAGCGGTAATTCTGCTGCCGCAGCTGTGGACACGACCGGTGCCGTTACATTTCCGCTGTCCGAAAAGGTTACCTTTACCGGTATGACCAGCTTCCCTGTGGGCAGCGAATCCGAGCCGAACAACCGCACCATCTTCAAGCGCCTGGAAGAGCAAACCAATGTGCACATCGACTGGACCGCCATCCAGTCCGACCAGTGGAGCGATAAGATTACCCTGAATATGTCCAACCCCAACACCCTGACGGATTTTGTTTTTACTGCTGATTTTACCGACAGCAATCTGCTGCGCTACGCAGATCAGGGTGTCATCCTCAATCTGGAAGACTACATTGACAACAATATGCCTTATCTCCAGAAGGTCTTTGAGAAGTACCCGGAGTACCGTACCATGTGCACCGACAGCGATGGCCACATCTGGGCACTGCCTTGGATCGAGCAGCTCGGCGCAGAAAAGACCGCTATCCAGACCATTGGCAACATGAGCTTCATCAATACCAAGTGGCTGAACTTCCTCGGTCTGTCCATGCCCACCACGGTGGACGAGTTTGAGCAGGTGCTGATGGCATTCCGTGATAACGCTGCTTCTATCAAGGCAGAGTATGGCATTGACGGCGACATCATCCCCATGTCCTGCATCGTCAACAACGGCGATCAGGACCCCAGCATCCTCATCAATGGCTTTGGCGAAGGCTACGGCGATGCAGACAAGGACCGCCATATCGCCGTTACCAACGACCGGAAAGTTATCTGTGCCGCCACCCAGCAGGGCTACCGTGATGGTCTGGACTGGCTGCACAAGCTGTATGCCGAGAAGCTCATTGACCCGGAGTGCTTCACGCAGGAGTGGTCCACCTATGTTTCCAAGGGCAAGGCTGGCCGCTATGGTGTCTGCTTCAGCTGGGATGTTGCCAACATTGACAACCTGACCGACTGGGAGCCGCTGCCTGCCCTGACCGCCGATACCCGGAATATCACTCCGCAGAACGGCTCTTTCACCAGCGGCTTTGCCCGCGGCAGATGCGTTGTCACCGCAAAGGCGGATAACCCCGCATTGGTTTGTGCATGGCTGGATCAGATGTACGCACCCCTCCAGTCTCCGCAGAACAACTGGGGTACCTACGGCGATGCGGAAGGCTTTAACATTTTTGAACTGTCCACCAACGATAAGGGCGAGCCCATGCTGAAGCACGCTCCTCTGGGCGATGCTTCTCCCGTGGAAGTCCGTGAAGCGCAGTGTGTCAGCGGGCCTCTGGCGGTTCTGGATGAGTACTATGGTGTATACGTTACCTGCCCGGACGATGCACAGTACCGTCTGGACTGGATCAAGGACATCTACACCCCGGATATGAACAACGATTATGTCTATCCCAATGTCTTTATGAGCAGCGAGGATACCGAGCAGGTCTCTAACCTGCAGGCAGATCTGCAGACCTACATGAATACCCAGAAGGCGGACTGGATCATGAACGGCACTACGGATGCAGAGTGGAACGACTATCTGAGCAAGCTGGAAGCCTACGGCCTGTCCGACTATCTGGGTATTATGCAGAAATATCTGGATGCTTACTACGCATAAGGATTCTTTCCTTTGGAGGATTCCATGAACGATTTGACTTTACAAAAAGCCCGTGCCTACGAGGCCGAGCATGGCGCTGCCATTTCCCCGGCGGAACGCCCTGCCTACCACATGACCCCTTATGTGGGCTGGCTCAACGACCCAAACGGCTTCTCTTATTATAAAGGGAAGTATCACCAGTTCTATCAGTATAACCCCTACGATGTGCGGTGGGCACCCATGCACTGGGGTCACGCCGTCAGCACCGACCTGCTGCACTGGGAGTATCTGCCCTGTGCGCTTGCCCCGGATTCCCCGGTGGACAACGGCCCCGGCTGCTTCTCCGGCTCTGCCACCGAGATGGATGACGGCAAGCAGCTGCTGATGTACACCAGCGTGATTGCAGAAAAGCAGCCCAATGGGGAGATGCGGGATATCCAGACCCAGAGCATCGCTATCGGTGACGGTCTCGACTACGAAAAGCCTGCCTGCAATCCGGTGCTGACCCAGAAAGACCTGCCGGAAGGCTTCAGCAAGTTTGACTTCCGGGACCCCAAGATCTGGCGTGAGGCCGACGGCACTTACTCCGCCGTCACCGTCTGCCGGGCCGAGGACGACAGCGGCGCAGCGGCACTGTTCCAGAGCAAGGACGGCTTCGACTGGCACTTTGTCACGGTGCTGGAACGCTGCAACAATCAGTACGGCAAAATGTGGGAGTGCCCGGATTTCTTCCCGCTGGATGGCAAGCAGGTCCTGATGCTGGGACCCATGGAGATGCTGCCCAAGGGCGAGTTCCACAACGGTCACAACGTCATTGCCTTCATCGGCAGCTACGACGAAGCCACCCACACCTTCACCAAGGAAAACGTGCAGCTGATGGATGGCGGCATCGACTTCTACGCCACCCAGACCACCCTTGCCCCGGATGGCCGCCGCATCATGACCGCATGGCTGCAGACATGGTCGGACACCGAGGATAAGCCCCAGGGCTGCAAGTGGTTCGGGCAGACCATCTGCCCCCGCGAGCTGCATATCAAGGACGGACGCATTATTCAGACCCCGGTGCGGGAGCTGGATGCCGTCCACGGTAAGCGCACCTTCCACGAAAATGTGACGGTGCAAGGCGAAACAACGCTGGAGGGCATCAAGGGCCGTGTAGCCGACCTGACCGTCACGGTACAGCCCGGCGAATACCGTTCCTTCACCCTGAAGCTGGCTGCTGACGCAGACCATCACACCAGCCTGTCTTATGACCCCTACACCTCGCAGCTGACGCTGGATCGCAGCTATGCCGGTTCCCGTGCCGACATCGTGCATACCCGCAGCTGCAAGGTTCGCAGCCAGAACGGTGCGCTCAAGCTCCGCATCCTGCTGGATAAGAACAGCATCGAAGTTTTCGCCAACGATGGCGAGCAGACCATGACCGCATGGATCTACACGCCGCAATCTGCCGATGGTATCACCTTTGCTGCCGATGGCAAAGCAACCATCACGGCAGAACAGTTTGAACTGAATCTGTAACCTGATATTCCCTTCATTTCTCCTTCATTGAATACAGCCCCGCTTTGGCTTCTCCTTCGCCAAGGTGGGGCTGTGTTTTTGTATTAGGTAGCTTGAGCGAACGACAACCACCAGTTCCGCCGGTGATTTTGACTCTTCGGAAAACAGAACGAATCCCTTGCTTCCATCCAAAAACGTCCTAGACCTTATCATAAGAAAGCACGACAGACCACTGTGAGAGTGCCGTAAGGCAGAAGGGACACAAACATGAAGTACGATGCAAGAGCCTGCAAGTTCAACATGGATACCGGCTGTGTGGAGCTGCTGCTCCGGGATGGCAGAAAGGTTTCTATCGACTGCACCGGGGTTGAGGATGCGCTGGATGTGACCATGGCGCAGAGGTCAGAGTTAGATTACCTTATTTACAATGACCCGCTGGGCTATGCGGATTTCATTCTGAATGGTGATCCGGAGGAATATTTGAAGAATATGGCTGGAAGCCATGGACTGGAAATCTAAATGAATGCTGGATATTACTGTTTTTTAACGGGTGATGTCCAGCATTTGTTATTTGGTGTTGCCCGATCAATTTTAATGGAATCTTTATACTTCTACAATTTTCTTTACGGCTCTTTTATTTATTCCATGCTAATCTTTATGCACACGGATAGGTAAAGGAGCTTTTATGATTCAATATCCTCGTTACAGGCAGCACCGTTTTTCTTCTTTTCAGGTTATTATTGCAGGGTTTGCGGCAGTTGATCTGGTGGGCGCATTGCTTCTGATGCTCCCGATCGCTGCACAGCAGCGGTGCGTTACACCGTTCCATGAGGCGCTGTTTACTTCCACCTCTGCCCTTTGCGTGACCGGACTGGTGGTACAGGATACCGGCAGCTACTGGTCGGCATTCGGGCAGAGTGTGATCCTTCTTCTGATCCAGATCGGAGGACTGGGCGTCATTACAGTAGGTGCTGCCTTTGCGCTGCTTTCCGGGCGAAAAATCTCTCTCAAGCAGCGCAGCACGATGCAGGAAGCCACCGCTGCCCCACAGATGGGCGGCATCGTGCGGCTGACAGGCTTTATTCTGCGGATCACCGCTCTGTTTGAACTGGCCGGTGCTGCACTGCTGCTGCCGACATTTTGCGCCGATTATGGTTTGCGCGGGATCTGGTACGCACTGTTTCATTCCATTTCGGCGTTCTGCAATGCCGGCTTTGACCTGCTGGGAACAGAGGGTGCAAAATTTGTTTCGCTGACACGGTATGCAGGAAACCCATTGCTTACCACAGTGATCGCGGCCCTGATCGTCTTTGGCGGCCTTGGCTTTCTGACATGGGAGGACATTTGTACATACCGCCTTGACTTTCACCGCTATCGGATGCAGAGCAAGGTGATCCTTGTCACAACGGCGTTTCTTCTGGTACTGCCGTCGCTGTACTTTTATTGCTTCGAGTTCACGGCAGGCTCTGCCCGGCAGCGCATTTTATTGTCGATGTTCCAATCCGTTACCCCTCGTACTGCCGGTTTTAACACCGCCGATCTTGCTGCGATGGGCAGCACTTCACAGGCATTGATGGTGGTTCTGATGCTGTTGGGCGGTTCGCCCGGCTCCACGGCAGGCGGCATGAAAACCACAACATTTGCCGTTCTGCTGGCCAATATGTGGGCGACCTTCCGCCGCAGAGAAGATGCGGAATTTTTCGGGCGGCGCATAGATGGTTCTGCGGTCAAGAATGCTGCCACCATCGCAGGGATGTATTTGACGCTGTTCTTCCTCGGAGCCTTTGTCATTGCTACGGCTGAGCAGCTGCCGATGTCGGTCTGTTTGTATGAGACTGCTTCGGCTGTGGCAACGGTGGGTCTGACATTGGGCATCACGCCGCAGTTGGGCATCCTTTCGCAGGGGGTGCTGATCGCACTGATGTTTTTGGGACGTGTTGGCGGATTGACGTTGATCTATGCGGCATTTGGCAGCAGCCCTGCCCACTCTCGTCTGCCACAGGAGAAAATCGCAATCGGATAAAGGAGATAAGCATGAAATCGATTCTTTTGATTGGACTTGGCCGTTTTGGCCGCCATATTGCGCAGGAACTGAATGAGCTGGGTCATCAGGTCATGGCCATCGACAGCAACGAGGACCGTGTGAACGCCGTGCTTTCCTATGTGACGAATGCACAGATCGGTGACAGCACCAGCGAATACTTTCTGCGTTCCCTTGGCGTCGGTAATTTTGATGTGTGTATCGTAACCATCGGCGGCAATTTTCAGAGTTCGTTGGAAACAACATCACTGCTCAAGGAGCTGGGCGCAAAGCTTGTGGTCTCGCGTGCAGAGCGGGATGTACAAGCCAAGTTTCTGCTGCGCAACGGTGCGGATGAAGTGGTCTACCCGGAAAAGCAGCTGGCAAAGTGGGCAGCAATCCGATATAGCTCCGAACACATTCTGGATTATATCGAGCTGCAGGACGACCACGCCATCATGGAAGTGACGATTCCGCCGGAATGGACGAATCGCACGATCGGCGAGATCAATATTCGAAAAAAGTATAACATCAACATTCTTGCACTGAAAAAAGACGGAAAGCTCGATATGAGCATCACGCCGGATACGCAGCTGTGCCGGGATGAAAGTATGCTGGTTTTGGGGAAATACGCATCGATCCAGAAGTGTTTCCGGCTCTGAAAAGATAGGACGGATCGTATGGATGTCGCTTTGTTATTGATGGTTCTTGGAGTCATGCTGAGTGGTTTCCGGGCAGCAGATGCGCTGGATCACATACGACGGGAGATCCTTCGACAGGAAGGAAAAAGACGCGGCTGGTGGTCGTGACCATCAAATTGTGCTATACTGTGGGCAAGGCAGGTGATCTTTATGAATCAGAACGACCCACCCACTGAACATATTCTGGCATGTCTGTCGTCCTCTCCCTCCAATGCAAAGATCGTGCGGACGGCGGCAACGATGGCAAAGGCGTTCGGCGGGACCTTTACAGCTCTGTATGTCCGGACGCCTGATTCGGATCAGATGGGAAAAGAAGATCGTCGGCGTTTGCAGCAGCACATTCGTATGGCAGAGCAGGCAGGTGCCGACATTTCTACGATCTACGGAGATGACATTCCACAGCAGATCGCAGAGTTTGCCCGCATCTCCGGCATTACAAAAATCGTACTGGGGCGCTCCAGCGTACATCGCCGCCATTTCTGGAGTGGAGCATCACTGACTGAAAAATTGACGCTGACTGCGCCTAATCTGGATATTTATATCATCCCGGATGCTTCTGCAGAGAACGGCTACGGTTCAGGACGGAAGCTGTTCACCCGTCCGCTTCTGCCGTCTGTCCGTGATCTGCTGATCACCGCAGGCATCCTGAGCTGCATCACGCTCATCGGCTTCTTTTTCTTGCAACTGGACTTTGCACGCTATAATATTATTATGCTCTATATGCTGGGGGTGCTGTTCACCGCATTGTGTACCAGCGGCTATACCTGCGGTGTGCTGGGCTCTGTTGCCGGTGTTGCGCTGTACAATTTTTTTCTGACGGAACCGCGCTTGACATTCCATGCGTATGATCCCGGTTATCAGGTTACATTTGCCCTGATGCTGACCTCTGCAATCATTACCTGTGCGTTGACAACACGGCTGAAAGACCATGCAAAAATGTCTGCGCAGGCAGCATTCCGGACAAAGGTACTGTTTGATACGAATCAGCTTTTACAGAGAGCAAAAAACGAGGAAGAAATCCTCTCTCAGACAGCGTCCCAGTTGATGAAGCTGCTGAACCGGAGCCTGATCGTTTACCCGGAACAAAACGGAGATCTTGGGTCAGAACAGGTTTTTGAGATTGATGGGGAAGTGCCGCGCAACATCTTTTCTGCACCGGAAGAACGGGATGCAGCAAACTGGACGTTTGCCAACAAAAAGCGTTCCGGCGCAGGCACGGATAGCTACCCGGATGCAAAGGGGCTTTATCTTGCGCTTCGGACCGGAGGCGGCGTGTTTGGAGTGATCGGGATCGATCTGTCCGAAAAACCGCTGGATGCCTTTGAAAACAGTGTGCTGCTTTCCATTCTGGGCGAAGGTGCGCTGGCCATCGAAAACCGCAGAAACGCGCTGGAAAAAGAGCAAGCTGCATTGCAGGCAAGGAATGAAGAGCTGCGGGCAAACCTGCTGCGCACGATCTCCCATGACCTGCGCACCCCGCTGACCTCCATTTCCGGCAATGCCAGCAATCTGCTTTCCAACGGAGAAACGCTGGATACAGAGACCCGGAACAAGATCTGCACCGATATTTTTGACGATGCGCAATGGCTGATCGGTCTGGTGGAAAATCTGCTTTCCATCACCCGCATTGAAGATGGGCGGATGAATCTGCAGATCTCGCCGCAGCTGATGGACGAAATGATCGAAGAAGCACTGCATCATGTCAACCGGAAAAGCTGCGAACACACCATCACAACACAGTATGGGGACGAGATCCTCTTGGTCAATGTGGATGCACGGCTGATCATGCAGGTCGTTGTCAATCTGGTGGATAACGCCATCAAATACACCCCCGTGGGCTCGGTCATTCAGATCTCGGCTTACCGGAAAGACCATCAGGTCGTAGTGGAGGTTGCAGATAACGGTCCCGGCATTCCGGATCGCGCAAAAGCACAGGTGTTCGAGATGTTTTATACCGGGCAGAGCCGCATCGCAGACAGCCACCGCAGCCTTGGACTGGGCTTGCCCCTCTGCCGTGCGATCCTGACGGCTCACGGCGGAACATTGACCCTGCGTGACAACATTCCCAATGGCAGTGTCTTTTCTTTTGCATTGCCGCAAAGCGAGGTGAACATTCATGAATAAGCCGTCCATTCTGGTCGTAGAGGATGATGTTCCTGTACGGTGTCTGATCACAACGACCCTGAAAGCCCACGGCTATAAATATCTGACTGCTTCCAATGGGGAAACGGCAATCATGATGACTACCAGCCACAATCCGGACATCATGCTGCTGGATCTTGGACTGCCCGATATAGACGGCATCGAGGTCATCCGCAGCGTCCGCACATGGTCGAACCTGCCCATCATCGTCCTGAGTGCCCGGAGCGAAGATTCTGATAAGATCGAGGCACTGGACAACGGCGCAGACGATTATCTGACAAAGCCGTTTTCCGTGGATGAGCTGCTGGCAAGACTGCGTGTAACGCAGCGCCGATTGAATCTGCTGGCTTCTGATGGTATAAACAGCCCGGTTTTTGTCAATGGTCCTTTGAAGATCGACTTCTCGGCAGGCTGCGTCTGGCTGAGCGAGAATGAATTGCATTTGACCCCCATCGAGTACAAACTGCTGTGTGTGCTGGCGCATAATGTGGGCAAAGTGCTGACGCATACCTCCCTCACGCAGAAAGTATGGGGCAGTACGCAGGAAAATGACATTGCTTCCTTGCGAGTTTACATGGCATCTCTGCGCAAAAAATTGGAACGATACCCGGATGCGCCGCATCTGATCCAGACCCATGTTGGTGTCGGATACCGGATGCTGCGCGCAGAAAATGATGAAGCATAGTAAAAAAACAGGGTGCGTCCACCCGGACGCACCCTGCCATCGCAATTCACGATTTGATTCGTTGGCAACAACCGTGAATTGCATATCGCAAACAGGTTGTTGAGATTTGCTCTGCTTGTAAAACTTGCGATTAAAGCCACAGACGATAGCGATATGTACAGCAGGGAGTTCCCCAACGGGAACTTCCTGTTTTTCGTTGTTTGCATGATGAGCCTGCTCCGCCTGCCATAGGAAAACTCGGTATGTGAATCAGTACAAAACTCATCTTCTGTCTGCGGTAAATCCTTCTGCTGCCAGCAGCAACAGGATTCACCGAGAGTTTATAGCCCCGCTCCTCGCTGACCACCACCCGGAACGGGATGGGGGTAGCAGTACCGTACAGGATCTCGCCCAGCTCCTTGGTGTTGATGTAGTACACACGCTGATCCTTGCCGGTGTCGCCGCCGTAGGTAAAGCGCTTAGTCACGGTCTGGAAGGTAGCCGCCAGACTGTCGCCGAAGTTTCCGGTAAACACGCTGGGCTCGGTGGATCCTGCTCAACGTGACCAACATGACCAACAGCGCCGCCATCGGCGGCCAGCTGCAGGATGCCAAGGCCGGCAAGCCCGGCGCGCTGGACTATCCGCTGCGTCTGGTGGAGCTGAACGCGCTGGAGCAGGGCAGCGGCGCGCTGTACAAGGACAGCTGGTACGACCTGACCAACGAGGCCTTCCGCGCTTCGTAGATGGAATTTGCCCGGGCACTGGTGCAGGGCGATATTCTGGTTTCGGATCTGTACTCCAACACGCAGGTGATGACCGGCGAAACGCTGGCGGGTCTTGGCAGCTCTGCAGCCATCCTTTACTACAACGATGTCGTGACCTACCCGGACAACACCACCGAGCCCACCGATCTGCTGCTGGCACCCCTGCCGCACGCCGCCGGTACCGCCACGCCTTTGATGCCGCAGGCCGGTGTGGGTCTGTGCGCCTTTAAGACCACCGACCAGAAGGCCGAGGCCGCCGCTGTGTTCCTGCGCTGGCTCACCGAGCAGCAGCGCAATCTGGAATTTGCCGCCGATACCGGGTATATGCCGGTGTCCAGCGCCGCCTTTGACGCCATTGCGGACTATCCGTTCGAGCAGCAGAGCTATCAGCGGCTGTACGACGTTTACAACGCGATGCGCATCCAGAACACCCCGGTGTCCGAGCCGGGCATCGTGGGGTACCATGCCAAGACCAAAACCTTCTATGACAGCCTGCGCCAGCGCCAGAAGGACTATCCGCAGCGCCTTGCCGGCGGCGAAACGCTGGAGGCCCTGACCGCAGAGACATGGCAGCTGCTGTGCGACAATGCCTGAACCCGCAGCGCAGCCGGAAAAGGGGGACTTTGATGCACTTTTTTGCCAGACACCGTGAGAATATCCGCCAGAGCGCTATGAGCGCCCGGCTGCTGTGGCCCTGCCTGCTGCTGCTGGTGCTGACCTTTGGTGCGGCGTTGTTCCTGTTTGCCAGTCTGCACAACACCAAAAAGGATACGACCCGCAGCCTGGAGATCCAATTCTCGGTGTTTCAGAACGATGTGGAGCGCTATTTTGATCAGCTGGCGGTCATGGGGGTGAACCTTTCTGCGGATATGAGCGCCCTTGTAGACCAGCGGCTTGCGGAACGGAAGATGGCTTTTGACCGGCTGAACGACTCGCCCGAGGTGCTGAACGCGCTGGAGGAAGAGATGATCGAGCCGCTGTGCCGCAGCCTGCGTCAGACCAGCTGCTCCGGTGCCTTTGTGCTGCTGGACGCCACTGTCAACACCCGCATGGAGGGGGCAGAGCATTCCCGCGCCGGGCTGTATGTGCAGAAAAGTGGTGCCGACACCCCCACCGTGCCCCTGCTGCTGTACCGGGGCAATGCGGAGGTGGGCAAGACCCACAGCGTAATGCCCCACCGCAAATGGCGCATGGAGTTCCAGACCGACCAGTTCCCGGACTATGACCGCTGGATGACCCCCGGCAGCGCCCCGCTGTACCAGTGTTATACGCTGACCGAGCGGTTCAGCATTCCCGGCACCTCAGAGGAAGTGCAGCTGTTTTTGCTGCCCCTGCGGGGACAGGACGGCACGATGTACGGGCTGTGCGGCTTTGAGATCAGCGAAAGCTACTTCAAGCAGAACTTTGCCCAGCCCACCGGGTTTGACCGCCTGATCTGCCTGCTTGCTCCGGCGGGCGATGGATTGAACGCCGGAGCAGCCCTTAGCAGCGGCACTACCGATGGCTACTACCACGCCCCCCGGGACGCGCTGGCGCTGCGCAGCATGGGCGGCAGACTGACCCAATTGATCGGTGCCGGCAGCGCCTATGCGGGCATTACGGAGCTTTGCCGTCTGAACGAGAACCAGGCCTACCGGCTGGCCGTCTGCATCCCCATGGCAGACTACCAGCGGCTGGTGTTTTCCGGCAACCTGCAAATGCTGCTGATCGGCCTGTTCATCGCCTTTTTCGTGGTGTTCTGCTGTATATACTTCCACCGGCACATCCTTTCGCCTGCGTTCCGGCAGTTCGAGGAGGACAAGCGGGAGTCCCGGCGGCGGATGGACGAGCTGCAGATGGAGCGCCAGCAGATGCAAACAGAGCTTTCCCGGCTGGCAGACGTGTGCCGCAATGAATCGGTGCCCGATGCATTCCAGACCTTTCTGGCGGGCATTCCCACCCTGACCAAGACCGAGCGCCGCATCTTTGACGGCTATGTGGCCGGGCTGCGCTCCCGGGAGATCGTGGAGCAACTGGACATCAAGGACAGTACCCTGCGCTTCCACAACAAGAACATCTACGAAAAACTGGGTGTAAGCTCCCTCAAGCAGTTGCAGCAGTTCGCGGCGATCCTGAATTCCGGTGGCAACAGCGTCCCGGACGACGGCACCCCCGGGAAGGGCTGCTGAACCGGCTGCTCCACCGTTCAATGATGTATAAATAGGAGGTGCCTGCCATGACCGACCTTCGGGATTGGTTAAAGGCGTACAACATCAAAAATTCTATGGGCGGGGAGATGGCATATAACACGATTCAGCGGATGCTGAGCAGCCGCTGGCTTTTCATCTTGCCGGGGCTTGAACATAGCCGCTAACAATGTTAATGCGTCCTAACATCGTCGAAAAATATTGAAAAAACCCGAAAGCGTGCTAATATATAAAGATAAAGAGCCCGCCCTGCTCAAGGGTACGGGCGCTCAGATAGGAAAAACAGAAACGAGGGGTAAATATGTTTGATGCAAAAAAGCTTGCACTGTTTTTGGGCGGTGTGGTGTTCGGCTCTGCCGGTTTCAAGGTGCTGTCCAGCAAGGACGCAAAAAAGGTCTACACCCAGACCACCGCTGCGGTGCTGCGGATGAAGGACTGCACCATGCAGACCGTGAATAAGGTGCAGGAGGAAGCAGGGGACATTCTTGCCGATGCAAAGGCCATCAACGAGAGCCGCGCCGCCGAGGCTGCACAGGAGGTCATCGAGGATACGGCTGCAGAACAGGCCGAAGAGCAGACCGCACAGTGATATAGCGCAGCAGAGCCGCCGCTTTGGGCGGCTCTTTTTGCACAGAGGGGTAAGAAAAGCAATGAAATGTACGATCCTACATGAAGGGAAGGGGCGGATGCGGGTGCACGTCTGCGCTGTGCGCATGACCCTGCACCGGGCAGACGTGCTGGAAGCCTACCTGAACGGGCAGGACAACATCCAGAAAGCCACCGTCTACGAGCGCACCGGAGATGTGGTGCTGACCTACCGGGGCAGTCGGAAGGACGCCGCCGCCCTGCTGGCGGCCTACCGCTTTGACAACGAGGAATTGGAGGTGCTGGTCACCTCCCACGATAGCCGAAAGATCAATCAGGAATATCAGGAAAAGATGGTCAGCCTTGTGGCAGGCCGGGTGTTCCGCAATGTGTTCCTGCCTGCGCCCATCGCGGCGGCGTATACGGTGTGGCGCTCCATCGCCTTTGTCTGGAAGGGCGTCCGCTGCCTGCTGCACCGCAAGCTGGAAGTAGAGGTGCTGGATGCGCTCAGCATCACCGCCTCCCTCCTGCGGGGGGATTACAGCACCGCAGGGTCGGTGATGTTCCTGCTGACGGTGGGCAGCTTGCTGGAAGAGTGGACAAGGAAAAAGAGCTTGGACGACCTTGCCCGCAGCATGGCGCTGAACGTGGATAAGGTCTGGGTGCGCACCCCGCAGGGCGAGGTGCTGGTGCCGTTGACCCGCGTCCACGCCGGGGACGAAGTGGTGGTGCGCTCCGGCAACATGATCCCGTTGGACGGCATGGTGCTGGAAGGCGAAGCTATGGTGAACCAAGCTGCCCTCACCGGCGAGTCCATGCCGGTGCGCAAGACCATCGGCGCTACCGTCTACGCCGGCACGGTGGTGGAAGAGGGCGAGTGCGTCCTTGTAGCCAAGGCAGAGGGCGGCGCCAACCGCTACGATAAGATCGTGGCGATGATCGAGGAATCGGAAAAGCTCAAGTCCGGCACCGAGAACCGGGCTTTGCAGCTGGCCGACCGTCTGGTGCCGTGGTGCCTTGCCGGTACGGTGGCTACCTACGCCTTTACCCGCAACGTCACCCGCGCCATCTCCATTTTGATGGTGGACTTTTCCTGTGCGCTGAAGCTTTCCATGCCGCTGGCGGTGCTCTCTGCCATGCGGGAGTGCGGGGAATACCACATCACCGTAAAGGGCGGCAAGTATCTGGAAGCGCTGGCAAAGGCGGACACCATCGTGTTCGATAAGACCGGCACCCTCACCCGCGCCACCCCGCAGGTGGTGCAGGTAGTGCCTTTCTCCGGCTGTGAGGAGCAGGAGGTATTGCAGCTTGCCGCCTGTCTGGAAGAGCATTTCCCCCATTCCATGGCAAACGCCGTTGTCCGTGCTGCCAGAGAGCGGGGTATCTCCCACGAGGAGATGCACTCCGAGGTGGAGTACATCGTGGCGCACGGCATTGCCAGCCGGGTGGGCGGCACGCGGGTGGTCATCGGCAGTGCCCACTTCATTTTTGAGGACGAGGGCTGCACCATCCCGGCGGGGGAACAGGCAAAGTTCGATGCACTGGACCCGCAGTACTCCCACCTGTATCTGGCGGCTTCCGGGGTTCTGGCGGGGGTCATCTGCATCGCAGACCCCCTGCGCCCGGAGGCGGCACAGGTGCTGCATAAGCTCCGGAAGCTGGGCATTGCCCAGACGGTCATGATGACCGGCGACAGCGACCGCACTGCCCGCGCCATTGCGGCGCAGGTGGGGGTGGACCGCTGCTTTGCGGAGGTGCTGCCGGAGGATAAAGCCGCCTTTGTCCGTGACGCCAAGGCCGAAGGGCACACCGTTGTGATGATCGGTGACGGCATCAACGATTCGCCCGCCTTGTCGGCGGCAGATATCGGCATCGCCATCCATTCCGGTGCCGCCATCGCCCGGGAAATTGCCGATGTGACCATCCGTGCAGACAGTCTGGAAGAACTGGTGACTTTAAAAGCCATTGCCAACGCCCTGCAAAAGCGGGTGGGCAGCAATTACCGCTTTGTCCTCAGCTTCAACTCCGCGCTCATCCTTTTGGGTGCTCTGGGCATTCTGCCCCCTGCCACCAGCGCGATGCTGCATAACCTTTCCACCCTTGGCATCAGCCTGCGCAGCATGACAGACCTGCTGGAGCAGAAGAACGAAGGATAAAAAACCGAAAATCTCGCATAAAACAGGAAAGCATCTGCAACATTCGCTTCTGAATTTCAGAACACAGCGAATTCGTTGCAGATGCTTTTACTTTTAGAGGGCGAGCCCGGTAAAGTGTGCAAATACAGTTTCCGGCCGCGCCCCTTCCCGTGAAAATGGTACGCCGGAGCGTCCGCAGACGCTCCGGCGTACCGAAATTATAAATAGTTTTTCCGCTGAAAATGCCCAGAGCATAGCGGAGGGCATTCAAAATCGTCCTAGTCAAAAAAGGAGACTGATGCACAAATACTGCGCAGCGGCTTCCTTTTTGTTTCAGATAAACCGGCAGAAGCCCAGCCAGCAGCCCAGCAGGAAAAAGAGCAGCGCCTTACCCAGCACCGGCAGCCACTGGTGCTTACACAAGGCGGTATCCCACCGGTGGATGTTCTGTTTGGGGCAGGTGCCCACGCAGGCTTCACAGGCAATGCACTCCCCGCTGCGCAGGCTGGTTTCCTCCAGCTTCAGGTACACCGGGCACTGCTGTTTGCAGGCATTGCAGCCCGGGATGCAGCCCTCGCTCTGCCGGTGCAGCCGCGCAAAGGGAAGCACCGGCAGCAGGGCGAACACCGCCCCCATGGGGCAGAGGAACTGACAGAAGAACCGGGGCTGCACTGCCATGCCCAGCAAAATAAGCACAAGCAGCGCAATGCCCACGCCGAAGCCCTCCGGCGGCAGACGCAGAGCCGTCAGGCGGGAAAATACCTCCCACGGGCTTGCGCCGGTCAACAGCTTTTCCTGCCGGGTCACATACAGCGCTACCAGCCCTGCCAGCAGCAGATATTTGACCTTCTGTCCCAAAAGTACCGCCCGCTCCGGCAGACGGAGCTGCTTTTTGCGGTGAAACAGCTTTTTCTGGAGTAGCCCGGACAGCGCCCAGACGGCATCGCCCAAGCTGCCAAAGGCGCAGGCGTACCCGCAGAAAAACCGGTCGAACAGCAACGTGAAGCCGCACAGCCCCAGCAGGGAAAGCGTAAAGCTGTCCGCCGAGAGCACCTCGCCCGCACCGATGTGCAGAAAGATCTGTTTTACCCCGGAAAAACCGGCCACGAACGCGCCCGGCATGGTCACAAAGAAGAACAGCTGCACCCCGGCACGCAGCCATGTACGGCGTTTTTTGTCCCGCTGACGCTGCTGCGCCGCCGTTAAAGGCTTTGCCTGTGTTTTTTCCATCATCCTGCCGCCTTTCCCAGTGCATCTTCTACTGCACCGATGAGCCCTTCTGCCGTGAGGGTAGCGCCGGAAACGGTATCCACCTCGGCAGACTGCACCGCCAGCATCTCGTCCAGCAAAGGCAGCGCCTGCTTATAGTAGGGCTTATCCTCACCGGAAGCATCCAGCACCGATATATCGGTCATTTTTCCGTTCTGAATGGTTACCGACACCCGGATGACATCGCCAAAACCAAAGGCGCTGCCCTCGTAGGTGCCGTCCCGGTAGCCGCTCTGGCTCTGCTCCGCCTGCGCTGCGCTCTGCGCCTGCAAAACGGAAGTGTTGTAGGCTTCCACCTCGGCAATTTCCTGCTTGCGCTGGCTTACCGCCGCCGCCCGGACCAGCGCCACCTGCTGGTATTGCCACAGGATGCCAAGGATCAGCAGCAGGTTCACCGCCCGGAGGAGAAAATTCTTGTATTTCATTCCGCTGCTCCTTCCGTTTCAGGTTCGGTTTCGGTCTCTTCCGGCGGCAGTGCCGTCTCGGATGTCGGCAGCACTTCCTCAGAAGATGCCGGTTCAGAATCGTCCGGTGTTTCTGCCGGGAAAAGCTGCTGCCACACTTCCTTGAGCCACACGGGAACGGCGCTCTTTTCCTCCGGCTGCACCACCTCCACGGTGGGCGCGGTGACCGGCGTTTCCTCGGGCTCTGCTGCTTCGGACGGTGCGACTTCTTCCACCACTTCTTCCGATGCAGCCTGCTCCGGGTCGGTTTCCTCTGCCGGGGCGACCGCTGCTTTTGCCAGCGCCAGCTTGACCGCGTTCAGGATACCGGTGGAGGAGTAAGTCGCACCGGAAACGGCATCCACATTGGGGTTTTGTCCTTCCAGAATGGCGGGAATGACCCGCTTTGCCCGGGAAAGATATTCCTCCTCGTCCTCGGCGCTCAGAACCGTGATATCGGTGATCTTATCCTCTGCCACCGTGATCTGCACTGTAATTTTGCCCTCAAAGCCTATGGCTTCGGCGGTGTAGATGCCGTCAAGGTAAGTGGAGGGCGCTGTAAATTCCTCCACCACCAGCGGTGCGGCGGGCTTGGGCTGCGGCGGCAGGGGATTGTTGACCACCTCGCCGGTCAGGGCGTTCTGCACCGCGCCCAGAATGCCCCGGCTGGTGTAGGTGGCTTCGGAAACGGCATCCACCTCCCAGCTCTGGGCATCCACTACAGTAGTCAAAAGCCGCTTTGCGCGCCGCAGAAACTGCTTGGTCTCGTGGGAAGCATCCAGAATTTCAACCTCCGTGATGCTGCCGTTTTCCATGGTCACCTGCACCCGGACGGTACCGCCGTAGCCCCGGGAAGAGCCGACGTAAACGCCGTCAGCATAGGGCAGCTTGGGCAGCGCTTCTTCCTCCGCTTCGGAGGAAGCGGCTTCCACCGGCTGCTCCACCACGGCTGTCAGCCTTTCCGGCACGGCAGCCAGCACCGGCACAGTGCGCGGCAGGGCAAAAAGCACAGCCGCCGCTGCCGCCAACGCCGGGAGCAGCTGCACCAGCGGCAGCAGCGTGTTGCTTCGTTTTTTGTTCATTCCAAGTCCTCCTGACACGGAAAAGCAAGGCCGCCTGCATAGAGCGACCTTGCTTTTTGGGTATTCTGTTTTTTGCCGGATCAGGCAGCTTTCAGGTTCTGCACGGCATCGGTCAGGTGGGTCACCTGCTCCAGTGCAGCGGCCTTATACAAGGTCTCGCGGCTCAGCAGCTCCACGCTTTCGGCCAGTTCAGTCTCCAGATTGGCGTAGCTGTCGGCGGTGTAAGCGGCCTTTGCCTTGCCCTGTGCTTCGGCAACTACAGCCTGCAGGGCGGCGCGGTCGGCATCGCTTGCCAGTTCGTGCTTGGCAAGGTTTTCGGCAGTGGTCTGGAACTTGACCACCGTGTCGGCATAGCCCAGTGCGCGGATGGTGATGGTCCAGTAGCCGGTGCCGTCCGTGCCTTCCGGCAGCTGGCAGCGGGCGGAATCGCTCAGACCCAGCTGGATGCCCATGGACTTGTGCATCCAGTTGTCGGCTGCAAACTTGGTGCCGTAGGAGGCCTTGGCGTGGGTGTAGGTGCTGTCATTGCCGTAGTAGGTCCACACCACGGACTGCATCCGGGAGCCAAGCTCGCCGTAGTTGCCGTTCAGGTCCACGCGGATGAACTCGCCAAAGCTGCCCACATCGCTGCCGCTGCGCAGGTTCACGGTAAGACCATCAGCAGCTTTCTGGGCGGCTTCTGCCACGCCGGAACCGGTGCCGGTGTGTGCGGCGGAGAAGGTGTAGCCATCGCCGCTCTTGGTTGCATACTTCAGGCCGTTGGTGTTCTTGTCCACCGCAGCCGTCAGGGTGTAGGCGGTCAGGTTCTTTTCAGAGTAGCCGCCCACCAGCTGGCCGCCGTTTTCCACAACGGTGTACTTGGAGCAGAAATCTGCAAGGTCGCTGGTAGCCACGCGCACCGGCACATACTTGGTGCCCAGCACCTCGTAATGGTCCATCTGCACGGTAGAGCCATCGGCCTTAGTGATGGTGCCGCGGTTCCAGCCTACGGTAGTGCCATCGGCCAGATAGATGGTCTTGCCATCGTCCGACCAGTGGGAAACGGTGTAGGTGCTGCCGTCCTTGGCGTAGATGACAGCAGTGCTCTGGAAGCTGCCGCGGTGCAGACCATGGTTGGCGGTAGCGCGGGAAACGGCGTCAAATGCGCCAAGGTCGTGCTCCTCGTGGCTGTCCAGCTGCGCAGAAGCGGCAGTGCTGCCGGCAGCATAGACCTTCTCGTTTGCCCAATACTCGTCCCAAGTCAGGGCAGCGTAAAGGTAGGTGTACTTTTTGCCCAGCAGAAAATCGAAAAAGCCGTTTTCCTCCTCGGCGGGGGCTGCTGCAAAGGCGGTAGCGGTCAGCAGGCTAAGCGCCATAGCCGCCGACAGCAGCAGGGAAAGAAATTTCTTTGTTCTCATGAAAAAATGCTCCTTTCATCACACTGGCAGGGGATAGGAATCATGTGGTTAGCATCACCTAACATTGCGCGCAAAGAAAAACCCGCGGGGCAAAGCCCCTCAGATGGTTAGGATAAGCTAATTGACGAGACCTAAAATAGCACGCCTGCAAAGCGTTGTCAAGAAAAAACGGGGATGTTTACAGAGGTTAATTTGCGGGCAAAAGGTGCCGTTTACGCTCTTTATGCTGCAAGCCCTTGACCTTTTTGCCGGAGCGCAGTATACTTTTCATGTGGTTAGTTATAAATAACCGCAAGGAGGTACTACATGATACAAGACGCATTCTGGGGGATCTTGATCCCGTTTCTGGGCACAAGCCTTGGAGCAGGCTGTGTATTCTTTTTAAAAAACTCTTTGCGTGACGGCATCCAGCGCGCCCTCACCGGCTTTGCCGCCGGGGTCATGGTGGCGGCATCGGTATGGAGCTTGCTGATCCCGGCCATGGAGCAGGCCGCAGATCTGGGCAGACTGGCGTTTTTCCCGGCGGCGGTGGGCTTCTGGCTGGGCATCCTGTTTTTGCTGCTGCTGGATCATCTCATCCCGCATCTGCACCAGAACAGTTTGCAGGCCGAAGGGCCAAAAAGCCAGCTCCAGCGCACCACCATGATGGTTCTGGCGGTAACACTGCACAACATCCCGGAGGGCATGGCGGTGGGCGTGGTCTATGCCGGATATCTTGCCGGAACTGCTCAGATCACCGCCGCCGGGGCGCTGGCGCTTTCCCTTGGTATTGCCATCCAGAACTTCCCGGAGGGTGCCATCATCTCCATGCCGCTGCGGGCGGAAGGAATGAAGAAAGGCCGGGCGTTCTGGGGCGGCGTGCTGTCCGGCATCGTAGAGCCCATCGGGGCAGTGCTGACGATTCTGGCAGCAGGCATCGTGGTGCCCGCTTTGCCCTATCTGCTCAGCTTTGCCGCCGGAGCCATGCTGTATGTGGTGGTGGAGGAACTGATCCCGGAAATGTCGCAGGGACAGCACTCCAACGTTGGCACGGTGTTTTTTGCGGTAGGCTTCAGCGTGATGATGGTGCTGGATGTGGCACTGGGGTGACGGTTTGAGGGCTCCCGAAAGCGAAATCTTTTTCAAAATTTGACAAATAATTCTCAATTTTAGCATCAAGCAGTACGTTTCCCGCGCCGACTGGGAGGGCACTCTGCCCACCACCCGCACCGATGGCAAGACTGCAAGCGCAGAGACCGTTGCCGCCAAGGAGAACACCCCCTACTGGCTCATTCTGCTGGCCATCGTGGACAGCATCCTGCTTATTGCCATCGCGCTGCTGATCCTCAAGCGCATCCCCGCCGGTAAAAAGCTGGGCAAGGGCGCAAAGGCCGGTATCTGCGTGGGCATCGCTGCCGTGGTGGCACTGGTGTTCTGGGCCATGTTCTTCCGCAGCGGCAGCGCACCGGCAGCGGCAGCTTCCTCTGAGAGCGCAGCCGCTTCCGAGACTGCCGAAAGCACCGCAGCTTCGGAAGAAGCAAAGGACGGCCTGTTTATGGAACTGTCCCAGACCGACGCAGGCGGCTGGCTGGGCTGCCACATCTACCTGATGGAGGACGGCACCTTCTCGGTGGCTTATGACTACACCGCCGACAATGCCGGGATCGAAGCTGCCAAGGGCACCTATGTGGACAACGGGGACGGCACCCTGACCCTGACCGCAGCGGATGGCACGGTGCACACCGCCGCCGCTGCTGCCAACAAGGCAAACTGATCTTTCATCAGCACAAATAGGATAAAAGCAGCGCCCCACAGGCACATTCGGCTTGTGGGGCGCTGCTTTTTATGATGAAGGAGAAAGAAGATATCGTTTTAACCCTTGTCCGCGCCGGTGGTGATGCCCTCGACGTAGAACTTCTGCATGATGACGAACAGGATGGAGATGGGGATGGACACCAGCACGCCGCCTGCACAGAAGAGCGCAAAGTAGTTGTTGATCAGCGTTTTCTGCAGCATATTGTACAGACCAATGGCCACCGTCCAGTCGGCAGAAAGGCCGGAGTTCAGGATCATCTTGGCCATCACGAAGTCCGTCCACGGTACCATGAAGGAGCTGATGATGGTGTACACCAGAATGGGTCTGGACATGGGCAGAACGACTTGGAAGAATACCCGGGCATCCGATGCGCCGTCCAGCTTTGCGGCCTCCCGCAGGGAGACGGGGATGGTATCAAAGAAGCCCTTGCAGATCAGATAGCCAAGACCGGACGAACCGGCGTAGACCATGATAAGACCCGCGTAGGAGTTGGTCAGGTTGAGGTACTTCAGCACAAAGTAGACCGCGATCATGGCCAATACGCCCGGGAACAGGTTGACGATGACCGAGAGGTTCTGCAGCAGCTTGCGCCCCTTGAACCGGCAGCAGCTCAGTGTGTAGGCCACCATCAGCACAAAGCAGGTGGAGATGACGCAGTTGAAGCAGGCCACCACAAGGGTGTTAGTGAACCAGCGCGGGAACTGCGCCACAGAATCCGGGTGGAACAGGATGTTGACGTAGTTGCTTATGGTGTAGCTTGCCGGGAAGAACCGCCGCACATTGATGCCCCGGTCGGTGGAAAAGGAGGTGACCAGCAGCCGCAGAATAGGCACCAGCCAGATGCCTGCCAGCAAGGCCAGCAGCAGATGCCGCAGAATGCTGCGGACTTCCCGGAGGATGCGCCCGCGGCGCAGCTGCGCCGCAGTTTCCGTCCGGCGTGCCGGAGAAACAGTTGCCTGTGTCAAGAGAATGTCGCCTCCTTTTTATTAAGGAACCGGAAGCAGACCAGCGTGAACACAGCACAGATGATGAACACCATAATGCCGATGACAGCGGCCATCTTGTAGTTGTACTGCTCCTGCGTCAGGCGGAACAGCCAGGTGACCAGCAGATCCACCTCTTTGGCGCTGGAGGATGCCAGCGCCTGATTCTTTGTGATGTAAACGTCCTGCGTAAGCAGATAGATGACGCTGAAGTTGTTGACGTTCTTGACGAAATCCGTGACCAGTGCAGGTCCCTGCACCAGCGTTACCAGCAGCGCCTTGATGAGCTGGCCGTGGCCGATGTAGCCCAGACCCCAGACAACGAGGGACAGCTTTGTAAAAATATCTCCGTGAACGAATGCGTGACCGAACTTCTGAAGGAAATTCGGCTCCCGGCCATCCGCCCGCAAGGGCGGCGTAAGGACCATTTCTGCCACAGAAGTCAACTCCTTTCTTGTTGCAGAGGGCTTTACAGCAAACAGGATACTGCTTTTTCTTGCGATAAAAGGCGGGCACACCGCATTCTGCCGCGTGCCCGCCGGAAAAACCAAAGCTTACTGTGCCACAGGTGCGGTGATACCGGCCACGGCGTCATCCACCAGCTTGTAGCCGGAGAAGGAGCCCATCTGGGTCTGTGCGCCGTTCAGGGTGTAGGTGGGCAGCTTGGTGGCGGCGTAGCCTTCGCCCCATGTCTCCTCGGCGGTGCTGGCGTTCCAAGTGCCGGAGATGGCGGCGCAGCAGCTGCCGTCCTTGATGGCGGAAACAATGTCGGCATCCGCGCCGGACTTGAAGCCGGGGTTTGCGGTGATGTCCAGAATGGCCTGCGTTACATCTGCACCGGGAGCCTCGTTCCAGTTGCAGACAGTGTTGATGCCGTCCTCTGCCAGTGTTGCCACCAGACCGGCACCGGCGTAGAAGCTGTAAATGTACCATGCATCATTCACGCTCATCATAAATTTCTTCCCGGCGGCAGCAGCCTTTTCCAGCATGGTGTCCATGGTCTGCGCAACTTTAGCGCAACCTCCGCCGCACAAAGAGCAAAAATGCCTGCTCCGAAAGAAGGAGCAGGCACAGAAAACGCGTTATTTGATGCTGCGGGAGCGTTCCATCCACTTGGTAGAATCCCGCAGGATGACCTGATAGCCTTCCAGCTGCCGCATGACCGTTTCCTTAAATTTTATAGCAGTTTGCATTTTTAATGCACAAGCAACATCCGCAAACTGCATATCGCAAATATGCTGTTTTGATAGACACTATTTCTGAAAATTGCGATAAAATAATATTCCTTTAAATAGGCCCAGAGCGCAAGCGGAGGACATTGAAAACCGTTTTGTGCAGCTGCCTTTATTTATTGCTTTCCGGCAGCTTGAAGTAGACGCGGTATTCGTCCGAGTAGATCTTGCTGCCCATGCGGCTTACGCCGCCGTACAAGTGGGTGCGCATCAGCGGCTCAATGGCGTCCAGATCTTTCTCCCGCAGAATACGCAGCATCTCGGCGTGCTCGCTGACAACGCTGGACACGTTGCGTGCGCCCACGATGTCCAGACGGATAAAGCGGGAATAGTCTGCCTGCGGGCGGGTCATCTGCTCCCAAAGGTACTCCTTGCTGGTTTTGCGGAACCAGTACGCGTGCATGGCAAGGTCACAGCTGAGGAAGTGGTTGAAATCAAAATTTTCCGGGTCACTGCGCCCCGCAGCGGCCTCCAGCAGCATATTATAAAGGTGCTCCAAAGCAAGGATCTCCATGGGCGAGCAGCTCTGCACAAAATCCCGGAACACCATGCCCTCCACCGCAACACGCTGGAAGATGAGCTGATCCACCACGCCGATGTCGATGGTGGTAACGATGGTGCCCTTGCAAGGGATGATCTGCACAAAGCGGTTCTGCTCCAGCCGCTGCAAAACGCTGCGGATGGGGGTGCGCGAAACACCGAACCGCTTGCACAGCTGGTTTTCGCTCAGCGCTTCCCCGGGCAGGATCTTCAGGGCACAGATCTCGTCCTCGAGAATATGATAAAGCTCATCCGTGTGCTGTAATGTAGCCATAGTCGTTCTCCATTTATCCGGTAAATTAAGCTTAATATCATTGTACCGTCCCGGCAAACGAATGTCAATGCTGGAACGGAACTTTATTTGACAGCTTGTATACAAGCTTTTGCGCTTGCGTACGGAACTGCTTATGAAACGGGAAAATTGATATACCACTTCATAATGCGGGAAAAGTGCTGATGGAATGCCGTGATAAAGCGGATGCTGTACGGGATGTACAAAGAAAACAGAAAATAACTGTCAAATGCTATAATTGCAAAGCGCTGCGGTTTTATGGCGGCAGCACGGCGGGATAAAATGCTGTATACAAGGTTTTGCTAAAAAGGCTGAAAGGGGCCAAATACCCTGCATACACCGGAGCGTTACCGGAAAATACAGCAGGAAATGTGCTTTTTTGTGTATTGCGGGGATACTGTGCTGCTGCGGGCTTGCCTTGCTGCGCAAAAGGCGGTAAACTGAGGGCAGGCAAAACGCCCGAAAAGGAGAGACGACATGGCATATACAAAGGCTGACCTCAAGCACGACCTTGCAGCAATGGGACTGACAGGAAACGAGACCATACTGATCCATTCTTCCATGAAGTCCATCGGCACGGTGGAGGGCGGTGCGGACACAGTTCTGGACGCGCTGATGGAGTTTTTTGCGGAGGGCTTGCTGCTGCTGCCCACCCACACATGGCGGTTTATCAATGAGGAGAACCGGATGTTCGATGTGTGCCGCAGTCCGTGTTGTGTGGGTATTCTGCCGGAGCTGTTCCGGCAGCGCCCCGGGGTGGTGCGCTCGCTGCACCCCACCCACAGCATGGCGGCTTACGGCAAGGACGCGGCTGCTTACATAGAAGGGGAGCTGGACGCCAACACCCCCTGCACCCCCGGCGGCTGCTACGACCGGTTGCGGGCAGCTCACGGCAAGGTGCTGCTGCTGGGGGTGACCCACGCCCGCAACACCTTTATCCACAGCGTGGAGGAGGTGCTGAACGTCCCGAACCGCCTGACCGACAAGCCCCTGCTGCTGACCGTGGCGGACGAAGCCGGGGCGCAGCACACCGTCTATATGCGCCGCCACTACAACGCGCAGCAGCCGCACATCTCGGAGGATTTCGTCAAGCTGGAGCAGGCGTATCTGGACTGCGGCGCAGCCCGGAACACGAAATTCGGCGATGCAGCCTGCATTTTGTGCGATGCTGAGGGGCTTTTCCGGGTCACCCGCCATGTTCTTGCCCCAAATCCCGAAGCCTTTGTCACAGAGCCTGTCATCCCGGCGGAGCGCTGGCAGGCGCTTTGCACCGGCAAAACCTAAAACCCTCCCGGTCATTGCAGCACGATGCCGGAGCTGCCGCAAAGAAATCGGATACGCGTGGTTTTTATGGATAAATATGTGAAAATTTGTTGAAAAAATTTCCTGATAATGGTAAAATAATTGTATGTCTCTATTGCGCTGTGCCTTTTCGCGGGAAAGGAAAAGTGCAAAACAGGAAGCACACAAAAAATTGCGGCATCATTTCCGTGGGCGGGTTTTAAAGCGCACACTCTTGCGGGCGGTGATGTACGATTGGTGAGCATAGCAGCTTTGCCGCAAAGCGGCAGCTGCCCAAGAGTTGTGAGGAGAATGAATTTGACGAACAAAAGAACATTGCGCCGCCTTATTTCCGTGCTTGCGGTACTGGCGCTGGGGCTGTCCCTGCTGACCGGCTGCGGCACAAAAAGCCCGGAACAGGTACAGGAGCAGGAGGATGCCCAGACCATTCAGGTGTATCTGTGGAGCAATAGCCTGTACGAAAGCTATGCTCCCTATGTCCAAGCGCAGCTGCCGGACGTGAATATTGAGTTCATCGTGGGCAACAACGATCTGGATTTTTACAAGTTTTTGCAGCAGAACGGCGGTCTGCCGGATATCATCACCTGCTGCCGGTTCTCGCTGCACGATGCTGCCCCGCTGAAAGACAGTCTGATGAACCTTGCCCTGACCAACGAGGCGGGCGCTGTGTACAACACCTACCTCAACAGCTTTAAAAACGAGGACGGCAGTGTGAACTGGCTGCCGGTGTGTGCGGATGCCCACGGCTTTGTGGTCAACCGCAGCCTTTTTGAGCAGTACGATATCCCGCTGCCTACCGATTACGCAAGCTTTGTGGCGGCCTGTCAGGCGTTTGAAGCGGTAGGCATCCGGGGTTTTACCGCTGACTATGCCTACGATTACAACTGTATGGAAACGCTGCAGGGGCTTTCCGCCGCCGAGCTTACCACTACGGAAGGGCGCAAGTGGCGCACCGCTTACAGCGACCCCGCCAGCACCGTGCGGGTGGGTCTGGACGATGCCGTGTGGCCGGGGGCCTTTGAGCGGATGGAGCAGTTCATTCAGGATACCCACCTTACGGCGGACGACCTTGCCCTGACCTACGACGACGTGACCGGGATGTTCCGCAACGGGGAAGTTGCTATGTACTTTGGCAGCTCTGCCGGCGTGAAGATGTTTCAGGATGAGGGCATCGACACCATTTTTATGCCCTTCTTCTGCCAGAACGGCGAAAAGTGGATCATGACCACCCCGTATTTCCAAGTTGCCCTGAACCGAGATCTCGAGCAGGACACCGCGCGCCGCGAAAAAGCCATGAAGGTGCTGAACGTCATGCTCTCGGAGGATGCGCAGAACCGCATCGTTGCCGACGGACAGGACGTGCTGAGCTACAGCCAGAACGTCCCCCTGCGCCTGACCGATTACATGAAGGACGTGCGCGATGTGGTGGAAGAAAACCATATGTATATCCGCATTGCTTCCAACGATTTCTTTGCCATCTCCAAGGATGTGGTCTCCAAAATGATCGCGGGCGAGTACACGGCAAAACAGGCTTACCGGGCGTTCAATGCGCAGCTTCTTGCCGAAGAGGAGCCCGCTGCGGACGAGACCGTGCTGACCAGCGAGAAGAGCTATTCCAACGTGTTCCACGCAAACGGCGGCAACGCTGCTTTCTCCGTTATGGCAAACACGCTGCGCGGCGTTTACGGCACGGATGTGCTGCTTGCCACCGCAAACAGCTTTACCGGCAGTGTGCTGAAGGCAGATTATAACCAGAAAATGGCGGATTCCATGATCATGCCCAACAGCCTGATGTCCCGCCAGCGCACCATGACCGGCGCTGAGCTGAAGGAAACTGTCCGCGCTTATGTGGAAGGCTGCGAGGGCGGCTTTGTGCCCTTCAATCGTGGCTCTCTGCCGATAGTCAGCGGTATTGCCGTGGAGGTAAAGGAGAATAACGGCAGCTATACCCTGACCGGTATCACCCGCAACGGGCAGCCGCTGCGGGATGACGACACCATTACTGTGACCTGTCTGGCAACGTCAAAACAGATGGAAGCGCTGCTTGCGAGCAAGAGCGGCACGTCTGAGGACGGAGACGCGTGGGTGAAAAACACATGGCACGATCACGTCTCCGGCGGCAGTGCAGCGCTTGCAGAGCCTGAAAACTACATGACACTGAGGTGAGCGGAATGGCAGACGAAAAGCGTAAACCAAAACGGAGCTGCCATCCCCGGCAAAAGTGGCTCCCTGCTGCTGCCGCTATCCTTCTGCTGGTCTTGCTGGCAGTCGGGCTCAGCGTGCGGTACATCTCGTTTGTGTCGCAGACCATCTATCAGGAAAGCACCTCGCATCTGGAAGAAGTGCTGCATAAATCCAACAATATGCTAAAAGAGATGGTGCGCAAAAATGTGACCTATCTGCATTTGTACAACGGCTTTTTGGAAAATACCTCGGACGAGGACGAAATTCAGGCGTATATCGAGCAAGCACAGAAGAATACCGGATTTGCCAACTTTTACTTTCTTACCTACGACGGCAACTACATCACCGTGACCGGGGAAACCGGCTATCTTGGCTTGCAGACCAATCTGGACGAAAAGCTTGCCCACGATGAGGATGTCGTTGTGAACACGGCGCTGCCCGGCAAGCCCCAGATGCTTGCGTTCATCTGTCCCGAAACGCAGGGCAGCTACCGGGGCTTTGCCTACGATGCCATTGCCATCTCTTATTATAATGATGCGGTGCTTAGGTTGCTGGACAACTCTGCCTTTGAGGGCAATGCCAGCAACTATGTCATCTACCCGGACGGGCGGGTGGTCATCGACAACTCCGTAAACCGCAAGGAGACCATTTACAATTTCATTGCGATGCTGCGCGACCATTCCGACCTTTCCGAGGAACAGATCACGGAGCTGTCCAATGCCTTTGCGCAGGGCAGCAGCGGAAACCTGAGGGTCAAACTGAGCGACACCAGCTATTATCTGGTCTACGAGGGCACTGCTGTCCAGAACTGGACGATGGTGGGGCTTGTGCCGACCAAGATCGTCAATGCCAGTCTGGACGAACTGTGGTTCCATACGGTGCAGATCGTGGCGGGCATCGTTGCAGGTCTTGCGCTGCTGGTCATTCTGCTCATCGTGCGCAGAAGCCATACAACCCTGCGCCGGAAGAATACCGAGATCTTGTACCGGGATGAGCTGTTCCAGAAGCTTTCGCGTAACGTGGATGATGTTTTCCTGATGCTGGACGCCGAGACCTCCAAGGTGGATTACGTCAGCCCGAACATCGAGCGGCTGCTGGGCATCCCGTGGAGAGAAGTCCGGCAGGATGCCCGTGTTCTGGCAGCGCTGCACCCGAATGGTTTCCCGGAGCGCGACAAAAACTATCTGAAAGGGCTGCTCAGCGGGCAGCAGCGCGAATGGGATTTCGAGTTTGAGCATCGGGAGACCAAGGAGCGCCGCTGGTTCCACGTCATCGCCATAGGCAGCGAGGTGGAGGGCAGAGCTAAGTATATCCTTGTCTTGTCCGACCGCACCGCCGATAAGCAGGTGAATCAGGCGCTTTCCGATGCCGTTGCTGCTGCCGAGACCGCCAACCGCGCCAAGAGCACCTTCCTTTCCAATATGTCCCACGATATCCGCACCCCCATGAACGCCATCATCGGCTTTACTACGCTGGCGCTCAGCAATATCGATGATACAGAGCGGGTGAAGGATTATCTTGGCAAGACCCTTGCATCCAGCAACCATCTGCTCTCCCTCATCAATGATGTGCTGGATATGAGCCGCATTGAAAGCGGAAAGATCCATCTGGAAGAGGTGGAGGTCAACCTTTCGGATGTGCTGCACGATTTGAAAACCATCGTCAGCGGGCAAATTTATGCAAAGCAGCTGGAGCTTTACATGGACGTCATGGACGTGACCGACGAGGACGTCTACTGCGACAAGACCCGACTGAACCAGATTTTGCTGAACCTGCTGTCCAACGCCATCAAGTTTACCCCGGCGGGCGGCACGGTCTCGGTGCGGGTGCGGCAGCTTGCCGGTAAGGTGCATGGCTGCGGGCAGTACGAGTTCCGCATCAAGGATAACGGCATCGGCATGAGCCAGGAGTTTGCCAAAAAGATCTTTGAGCCCTTCGAGCGGGAGCGCACCTCCACGGTAAGCCGAATTCAAGGCACCGGCCTTGGCATGGCCATTACCAAAAACATCGTGGATATGATGGGCGGAACCATCGAGGTGCAGACAGCGCAGGGCAAGGGTACCGAGTTTACCGTCTGCGTGCCCATGCGCGCACAGACCGAGCAGCGCCCGGTGGAAAAGATCACCGAGCTGGAGGGTTTGAAAGCACTGGTGGTGGACGACGACTTCAACACCTGCGACAGCGTGACAAAGATGCTGGTCAAGGTGGGTATGCGCGCCGAGTGGACCCTTTCCGGCAAGGAAGCGGTATTGCGCGCACGGCAGTCCATCGAGATGAGCGATGCCTACCACGCCTATATCATCGACTGGCGCCTGCCGGATATGAACGGCATCGAGGTCACCCGCCGCATCCGCAGTCTGAACGATGATACGCCCATTATCATCCTGACCGCCTACGACTGGTCTGACATTGAGGTGGAAGCAAAGGCTGCCGGTGTGACCGCCTTCTGCTCCAAGCCCATGTTTATGTCCGACCTGCGCGAGACCCTGATGAGCGCCCTTGGTCAGAAGCAGACGGATGCGGCGCAGGGGCTTCTACCGGAAAAGAACGCCGACTTCAAGGGCAAACAGATCCTGCTGGTAGAGGACAATGAGCTGAACCGTGAGATCGCACAGGAGATCCTGCGGGAGTACGGCTTCCTTGTCGATACGGCTGAAAACGGTGCTGTGGCGGTGGAAAAGGTAAGCACCGCAGCGCCGGGCAGCTATGATCTGGTGCTGATGGATGTGCAGATGCCGATCATGGACGGCTATACCGCCACCCGGAAGATCCGCGCGCTGGACGACCCTGCCCGGGCAACGCTCCCGATCATTGCCATGACCGCCAACGCCTTTGACGAGGATCGCCGCAACGCGCTGGAAAGCGGCATGAACGGCTTTTTGTCCAAGCCCATCGTGATCGGCGACCTTGTGCAGGAGCTGCATAAAATTTTGTGACCCGAACGCCTGTCAGAAGCATAAATAATAAAGCACCCGCAGCAGTTTCCCGTTTTTTGCAATGAAATGCAGGGAGAATGCTGTGGGTGTTTTTTGCAGTTTGGCACCCGAAAAACGGGCGAAAAAAGAAATATCTTTTCATATTTGTGCGGTGGGTAGGACGAAATTTTGTCAGATGCGTGGAAAATTGCAGAAAAATTTGTGAAAAGCAGCCAACGGATATCCCCAAAACGTGTTGATATTGAGAAAATAGACGGAAGATTGTTTACAAAAGGATTACAGGCTGGTATACTTTTTAGCGGTAGATCCCTATGAGATCCGCAAAGAAACAAGAAAGGAAATACCGAACCGTGAATACCACCGCACCGCACACCCTGAGAAAACGATTGCTGACCCTGATACTGAGCTTTGCCTTTCTGCTTACCTGTCTGCCCGCTGCACTGGCAGTGGATCTGAACGTGGACGCAGGCTTCTACTTCAAGCAAAGCCGGGGCGGCACCTGCACGCTGGCTTCTGCAGCCATGATGCTGCGCCGCCGTGCCTACTTTGACGGGCTGACCGATTGGACGAACGTGACCGAGAACAGTGTGCGCTCCACAGCATGGGCCAACGGCCTTGCGCACAGCTTTACATATAAGGAAATGCAGGTGGGCTACGCCACCCTGCCCTCCAGCCTGCAAAGCAAAACGGCGGTGCTGATCTCTCTGCTGGAGCAGCACCCGGAGGGCATCGTTCTTTACGACCGTACCCAGCCCCATGCGGTGCTGCTGACCGACTACACCAACGGTATTTTCTATTGCTCCGACCCGGCGGGGAACATCGGCTACGGCCGCATCCCTATTACAAGCTCCAGCGTGTCCATTGCAAGATCTTCCTGCTACTGGTACGTCACCGCAGATCATAACAGCGTGGCGGCACAGGCCGACGGCCTGCGGCTGGAAGGGGTGCGTTACCCGGTAAATCTTCGCACCGGCAGCGGCATGACGCTGACCGGTACAGCCAACAGCGCCACCGGTACTACCCTGACCAGTGTGCAGGTGGCGGTTCTGGACGCAGCTGACCAGACTGTGCAGAGCGCGGCGGCACAGGTGAATGCCGCCGCTTTCTCTCTGAACACGCTGGACAGCCAGATCCGCTTCGGGGAGCTGCCGGAGGGCAGCTACACCTATATGGTGCTGGTGACGGACTCTGCGGGCGAGAGCCTGTGCTTTGCATCGGACTTCACGGTGTCCGGCAGTGCAAGCAGCACCCAGACCTACTGGTCGCTCAAGGACGCCGAGGGCACCAAGCTGCAGCAGACGGTCCAGCAGGTGGAGACCACGGTAGAGACCGCCGCCGAGACCACCGTAAGCTGGTTTGCACAGCTGTTCGGCTGATAAAAATCTGAACATAATTCGGGGCTGCTGCACAAAGCGATGTGCAGCAGCTCCATTTGCGTAATTGCGTAATTCAGGACTTTATTTAAAATAAATTTTCCGCTTTGTTCTGTTGCTATTACCCCCGCAGTTCCGTGCCGGGGTAGTAGTGCGCCAGAATGGCGCGGTAGTCTGCACCCTGCTCTGCCAGCGCCTTTGCGCCCCACTGGCTCATGCCTACGCCGTGGCCGTAGCCCCTTGTGGTAAAGGAGAAGGTGCCGCTTTGCCAGACCACCGTAAAGCAGGTGCTGCGCAGCCCCAGCGCCTTGCGCAGGGCGGTACCCTGCACCGTCTGCCCGCAGACCGGCAGGCTGTCTACATAGCCGGAGGGGGTGAGCATCGGCGTGCCGAACCACTGCGCTTGCTGCGAAAGATCAGCGGTAATACCCAGCCGTTCGGCCAGCAGCTGCTGTAATTGGGCGGCAGAAAGGTTCAGGGTGTATTCATAGTTGTCGGCGGCGGTGTCGGTGCTGCTGTCCACCGGTACAAGATAGGGCAGGGCAGTGCCCCAGACGTTCTCGCTGGCTTCGGTACGGCCATTGGACATGGCAAAGTAGCTTGTCCCGGCGGGGGCGTCCCCATAATACAGCACCTGCGTCTGTACCGCATCCACCAGCGCGGAAAGCCGGGCGTAGTTGGCTGCGTAGGCGGTGCCCCAGTAGCTGTGCAGCACCGCATCGGTCAGGCAGCCCTGCCGCCGGGCGGGGTCTGCGGTGAACCATGCGCCGTTTTCCTCCGTGCTGTGATCCCGGCGGTAAAGGGCATAGCTGTGCGCCGCCACCGCCTGTGCCTTCAGTGCTTCATCCGGCCAGCTGACCGGCATTTCGGCGGCAACCGCCCCGATGAGATACTCCCGCAGCGGCAGCTCCACCGCCTGCCCGGTGCTCTGATCCGTAAAGCAGACGGTATCGGCTGTGTCAGCAGGGGAGGTGGCCTGACCGCTGCCTTCTTCCGAAGCGGCAGAGGATGCTTCTGCTGCGGACGGAGCGGTGCTCTGCGCAAGGGTCATGCGGGCAAGGCGGTAGGCAGCACACGGCAGGGCGCAGCCCAGCACCAGCAGAACGGCGCACAGCAGCAAAAAGGAACGTTTCATACTAGACCTCCTCCTGGAACGCAGGTTTTGGGAACATCATACGCCCGGCGGCGTGCAAACCGGCGGGAAATGCGCAGAGAAAAACCTGCATTTTTGCGCTTTGCGGTGAGAAGTGCGCACTTAGCGCTTGAATTTACTGCACAAAAGCGATATTATAAAAGTATGTCCATCAGAGCGTAGGATGGACGGGATCGGAAAGTATAAAAAGTAAGAGACGGAAAGGAGCACTCCTATGAACTTTGCACACGCAGAAGTGGCAACGCTGGACCCGACGACCATGCGTACCCTGTGCGAGGAGTACATCGCAAACAACTACATCGACCCGGAGACCAGCGAGCGGCTGGGGGTCAAGCGCGGCCTGCGCAACCCGGATGGCACCGGCGTGCTGGCCGGCCTGACCAACGTCTGTGACGTTGTGGGCTACAAAAAGGATCAGGAAGGTCATGTGATCCCCACCCCCGGCAAGCTGATCTACCGGGGCGTCAACATCAACGAAATCGTGGACGAGGCTTACCGCAACGACCGCTTCGTGTTTGAGGAAGTGATCTGGCTGCTGTTGTTCGGCAGCCTGCCCACCCGGGAGCAGCTGGACGATTTCTGCGAGATCTTGGCAGAATCCCGCGCCCTGCCGGACGGCTTCATGGACACTATGAACGCCCCCTCGCCCAATATCATGAACAAGTTGCAGCGCTGCGTGCTGGGCCTGTACTCCTACGACGACCGCGCTGAGGATCTGAGCCTTGAGAACATCCTGAATCAGAGCATCAACCTGATCGCCAGTATGCCCACCATGATGGTGAACGCTTACCAGATGAAGCGCCGTTACTACGATAAACAGAGTATGTTCTTCCACCTGCCCAAGCCCGGCCAGAGCACGGCAGAGCACATCCTCAGCACCTACCGCCCGGATCAGAAGTTTACCCACGAGGAGGCAAAGCTGCTGGATATGTGCCTGCTGGTGCACGCAGACCACGGCGGCGGCAACTGCTCCACCTTTACCACCCGCGTACTGTCCTCCTCCGGCACGGACACCTACTCGGCTATCTCTGCGGCCATCGGTGCCCTGAAGGGCCCCAAGCACGGCGGCGCGAACCTGATGGTCAACCGCCAGCTGCAGGATATCCTCAAGCACGTTGAGAACCCGGAGGATGACGACGAGGTGCGCGAGTATCTGCGCCGCATCCTGCGCAAGCAGGTGGGTGACGGCTCCGGCCTGATCTATGGCATGGGTCATGCGGTGTACACCATCAGCGACCCCCGTGAGGTCATCCTGAAGCAGCGCGCAAAGCATCTGGCCTACGAAAAGGGCTTTGAGGAAGAGTACAATATGCTGTGCAGCATCGAGCGGCTGGCACCTGGCATCTTTGCCGAGGAAAAGGGCAGCTCCAAGCCGGTGTGCGCCAACGTGGACCTGTTCAGCGGCCTGATCTACAATATGCTGGGCATCTCGGAGGATCTGTACACCCCGCTGTTTGCCATCGCCCGTGTGCCGGGCTGGTGCGCACACCGGGTGGAAGAGGTGATCTTCGCCAACCGTATCATCCGCCCGGCCTACAAGTATCTGGGCGTGCGCCAGAAATATAAGCCCATCGAGGAGCGTTAATGAAACCGTTAGAGTTCGTTGTTATCCTGCTCTGCGTGCTGCTTGGCCTTGGCCGCGGCGCAGACCTTGCCTTTGCTACGGACGCCGCCACCGGTCTGTGCACCGCAGGCGCGGTGTGGTGGCGGTATCTTGCCTTGGGCGCTGTGGTGCTGGCCGCAGTGCTGGCTGGCCGCAGCCGCCCGCTGCCCCCGGAGCCGCTGCGCAGCCGCCGCCCGGCGGCAGGCGTGCTGGCGTTTGCGGGGGCAGTGTGTATGCTGGCTGCCGGCGCGGCGCAGTTCGTGTTCGCTGCCGGTACGGTAAGCACCTTTGTACGCATTCTGCTGGAGGTGATCTGTGCCGTGTGGCTGAGCAATCTCGGGCGCAGCTGGCTGCGCGGGGATGGCTGGAAAACGCCTGCCGGCGGTCTGCCACTGGCCATAGCGGGCAGTGCGCTGTTTTACTGGAACGTGCTGATGCGCTTTATGGAGAACAGCTCCAGCTGGCACAGGGTGCAGCCCACAGCAGCGGTCTGGCAGGAGCTGGCGGCGCTGTTGTTTCTGGCGGCGCTGGCGCGCACGCTGTACCTGCCCCAGCCGGAAAACGGCCGCACCCTGCACGCTGCGGCGCTTGCAGCCTTCTGCCTGTGCCTGTGCTGGGAACTGCCCCGGGTGCTTCTGCTGTTGGCAGCGGGTCTTGGCAGCGGCGCTGCGGCGGTGTTGCCGGAACTGCTTTCCGGCCTTGCACTGTGTTGCATCGGCGGTATGGGGCTTGCCTGCATTGGAAAGGAAAAAGCTGGAAATAACTGACAAAACGGCTGTGCACCCTTGGTGTAATTGAACAAAAGCTTTGTGGAAGGGTGCATAAAATCGTACAAAAGCCAAAAAAGATGAAATTGTGTTGTTAATTTTTTAGCAGACACTTGAAAGTTTGCCGGTTTTGGTCTACAATAAAGATACCGTGATTTATCCGATTATGGGTAAAATAATTAGGAGGTACTATTACAATGGCTGTTAGAGTTGCTATCAATGGTTTCGGTCGTATTGGCCGTCTGGCTTTCCGTCAGATGTTTGATGCTGAGGGTTACGAGGTCGTCGCAATCAACGACCTGACCAGCCCCAAGATGCTGGCTCACCTGCTGAAGTACGATACTGCTCAGGGCTCTTTCTGCGGCAAGATCGGCGAGGGCAAGCACACTGTCGAGTCCACCGAGGATTCCATCATCGTCGACGGCAAGGAGATCAAGATCTACGCTGTTAAGGACGCAAAGGATGCTCCTTGGGGCGAGCTGAACGTTGACGTCGTTCTGGAGTGCACCGGCTTCTACACCAGCAAGGAGAAGAGCATGGCTCACATCCAGGCTGGCGCAAAGAAGGTCGTTATCTCTGCTCCCGCAGGCAACGATCTGAAGACCATCGTCTACTCCGTCAACGAGAAGACCCTGACCGCTGAGGATCAGGTCATCTCCGCTGCTTCCTGCACCACCAACTGCCTGGCTCCCATGGCTAACGCTCTGAACAAGACCTTCCCCATCGTTTCCGGTATCATGACCACCGTTCATGCTTACACCGGCGACCAGATGATCCTGGACGGTCCTCAGCGCAAGGGCGATCTGCGCCGTGCTCGTGCTGGCGCACAGAACATCGTTCCCAACACCACCGGTGCTGCTAAGGCTATCGGCCTGGTCATCCCCGAGCTGAACGGCAAGCTGATCGGCTCTGCTCAGCGCGTGCCCGTTCCCACCGGTTCTACCACCCTGCTGGTTGCCGTTGTCAAGGGCAAGGATGTCACCAAGGAAGCTATCAATGCTGCCATGAAGGCTGCTGCTTCTGAGTCCTTCGGCTACAACGAGGATCAGATCGTTTCTTCCGATGTCATCGGTATGCGTTACGGCTCTCTGTTCGACGCTACCCAGACCATGGTCGCTAAGATCGACGACGACACCTATCAGGTTCAGGTCGTGTCTTGGTACGACAACGAGAACTCCTACACCTCTCAGATGGTCCGTACCATTAAGTACTTCGCTGAGAACTGCTAATCACAGCTCTACGCTCAAAAGTGCTTGAGGTGCCGTGCTGAATAACGGCTGATACCGGCTTTGCTGGTGTGAATATGCTGTGATCGGTATGACAACAGGATAATGAGTTCAACACCCTTCCTTTTGCGGGTTTCCGTGAGAGGAAGGGTGTTTTTGTGTGTCTGCAGGGAGAAAATCTGCAGAAAGGGTGATTTGCTTCAAGAATTGTGCTATACTAGATTCACAGTGTCCCTGATTCGATGCACTATGCGGATGACAATGCTTTTTTGCAGGTAGCATCATGCGACGGGGAAAAGCATATACACTATTAAAAGTTCACTTTTGGGAACGAGGTAATCAAGAAATGGGAAAGTACTTTGGAACTGATGGCTTCCGTGGTGAAGCTGGTATTGATCTGACTGCCGACCACGCCTACAAGGTTGGCCGCTTCCTTGGCTGGTATTATAATATGCTCCGCAAGCGCAATGGCAACAGCGAGCCTGCCCGTATTGTTATCGGCAAGGACACTCGCCGCTCAAGCTATATGTTCGAGTACAGCTTGGTTGCTGGCCTGACCGCTTCCGGCGCAGACGCCTACCTGCTGCACGTCACTACTACGCCGTCTGTGGCTTACATTGCCCGCGTGGACGATTTCGATTGCGGCATCATGATTTCTGCCAGCCACAACCCCTACTACGATAACGGTATCAAGCTGATCGACTGCTACGGCGAGAAAATGCCCGAAGAGACTCTGCTGCTGGTGGAGGACTACATCGACGGCAAGCTCCATGTGTTTGATAAGGACTGGCCGGAGCTGCCCTTTGCCCATCGCGAGCACATCGGCTGTACGGTGGACTATGTGGCAGGCCGCAACCGTTATATGGGTTATCTGATCTCGCTGGGCATCTATTCCTTCAAAGGGGTCAAGGTCGGTCTGGACTGCGCCAACGGTGCAAGCTGGAATATCGCTAAGAGCGTTTTCGATGCTCTGGGTGCAGATACCTATGTTATCAACAACAAGCCGAATGGTCTGAACATCAACAACAACGCTGGCTCTACTCATATTGAGGGTCTGCAGAAGTTCGTGGTGGAGAATGGTCTGGATGTCGGTTTTGCCTTCGATGGCGATGCCGACCGCTGCTTGTGCGTGGACGAGAAGGGCAATGTTGTCACCGGCGACCACATTCTGTACATCTACGGCTGCTACATGAAGGAGCACGGCGAGCTGATGAACAACACCGTGGTCACGACTGTTATGTCCAACTTTGGCCTCTACAAGGCGTTCGATGAGCAGGGCATTGGCTACGCTAAGACTGCTGTGGGCGACAAGTACGTCTACGAGTACATGGCGAAGAACGGCTGCCGTATCGGCGGCGAGCAGAGCGGTCATATCATCTTCTCTAAGTACGCCAGCACCGGTGACGGCATCCTGACCAGTCTCAAGATGATGGAAGTTATGCTGGCCAAGAAGCTGCCTATGAGCAAGCTGGCTGAGCCCCTGAAGATTTACCCGCAGGTTCTGGAGAATGTCCGTGTGACTGACAAGAAAGCCGCACAGAACGACCCGGCGGTGCAGGAGGCTGTCAAGGCCGTTGCAGAAGCACTGGGCGATACCGGCCGTATTCTGGTGCGTGAGTCTGGCACGGAGCCGCTTGTGCGTGTGATGGTGGAAGCTCCCGACCACGACACCTGCCAGAAATATGTCTCTCAGGTCGTGGAGGTCATCAAGAATAAGGGGTACGCTGTTTAAGACTTATGCCTGTGCGTAAAAATGCACAATGCTATAAAATAAACCTATAAAAGATCAAACCGCGAGGAAGCGCTTTTATGAACGCATCCTCGCGGTTTTTTAATGGCGAAGCGTTTTGCGTCAGACGGGATGCCTGCCCCTGCACGATGGGACGCCATTACCCGCAGAGCATGACCTTGGCGGAGAAAACGCCATCCTGATAGGTGAACGTACTTGCGCCGCCGGTCTTTTCTGCAATATGCTGGACAGACTGGATGCCGATTCCGTTTTCCTTTCGCTTGGACGAGCGGAAAACTCCGCTTTTTTCGTTGACTTCACCGTCAAATGCGTTTTCCACCTCGACCAGAAGCAGCCGCTCGGCATGGACATACGCGGTAATCCTGATCTGCCGCCGGGCAGGTGCGGTGCGCAGGCTGGCTTCGAATGCATTCTCCAGAAGATTGGACAGCACCAGACACGTATCGATCTCGTCCACAGGAAGCGCCTGCGGCAAGTCGAGCTTGGCACGGAAGGGGATACCCTCGCGCTTTGCAAGGGTGCAGTAATAGCCAACGACGCTGTCTGCCGCACGGTTCTCGCAGAAACTCATATCCAGATTCGGGATCCGGGAGACGGTTTTTGCAAGGTAAGCTTTCAGGCCATCCAGATCGCCTGCTTCGGCCAGCGCAGAGATCTGATTCAGCTGGTGGCGCATATCGTGCCGCGCCTGCCGGACTTCTTCAATAGCGGCTTTCAGGCTTTCATAGCGCTGCTGCTGCATGGATAGAAACTGGTTCTCCTGCTGCAATCTCGCGTTCCGGTTAAGGCTGTTTGCCATCAGCAGAAAGATCGCGTTGAACAGGAACATCAGGAACAAAAGGGCAATGCTCATAACAATGTAGACCTGCAGCACCCGCCCTGTCCGAAGCGTTATCTGGTAGCGCGGGATCATAAAAAGATTCAGCAGGATGAACACCAGCGGCAGCACCCAGAACACGTACCACGTCTGCGCAAAGTTTTCATCCTCGACCATGGTGCGCACTGTGTGGGTGGCGGGATAATACGCTGCTGCTGCGGTCAGCCAGCAGACCATATTATAAAAAATGCAGGCACTAAAGCAGAACCACGGCTTGTCCGACGGCAGCTGCAGCCGGATCGTGATCGCCGCGCCGACGGCACGGGACAGACTGTTCAGGCACGCAAACACCGCACAGACCGCCAGCGCGATCGTCCCGGATTTCCAGAGAGAGACCCGCAGCGTTTTGAGATACAGAAAAATTGCCGCAAGCGTGATGAGCAGCAGGGGGAACGCGGTGGAGAGACAGAAATGATAGCAGAGCAGTCCGCCGCCAAGGCAAAGCCCGAGCAGCAGCGGCACCGCCCATGCGGCAAGCCTTGCGGGAGACTGCTTCAGATAGGAGCGCACCGGAAAATACGCGAGCAGCAGGCCGGGAAACACAACAGTAAGCTCCAGGAGCGGGCGCAGAATGTCCTTCAACCCACACGCCCCCTTTGCAGCAGAAATTCCATAAACGCCTGCCGGGCTGCTTTCAAAAGCTCCTGACTGACATAGACACGGCTGCCGTCCGTCATGCAGAAGGCGGCATCCTGAAAATCGGCAGCATTCTCCATATTGATGATCGCGCCGCGGCCGCAGACGAAAAAGCGCGGGTCTTTTTTGAGCGGCTCTGTGAATGCCTTGAAGCTTTGGCGTGTGGCAAGCGTTTTGCCGGCAGTGGTGCGGATGTTGATCATGTGGGCGAAATGCTCGGCAGATATGATGTCCCGATAGCGCAAACGGATGTCGCTGCCATCCACCTTCACCGTCAGGATCGGCTCCGGGCGCGGGAGCTTTGAGAGCATTTCATCCAGCAGACCGGAAAGCTCGGTTTCGGAAAATGGCTTGACCAGATAATGAAATGCCCGCACCTGAAAGCCCTCAAGCGCATGGTCTGTCGAGGTGGTGGTAAAAACCAGAAGGCAGTCCGTATCTGTTTTCCGAAGCTCCCTTGCCGCGTCCATGCCGCTTAAGCCTTCCATGTAAATATCCAGAAATGCGGCGGTAAAGCGCCGCTCTTTTTCTGCCGCCAGAAAAGCTTCGCCGCTGTCAAATTCTAAAAGCTCTGCTTCTGTGCCGCGCTGGCGCAGCTGCCGCGCTAAGCGCTCCTTCAGCAGCGTGCGCTCGGTATCAAGGTCGTCAACGATCGCAAATCTCATGCTGTACCAAGAAGCCATTGTTATAGCTTCCAACCTCCTTTATAAACTCTTTCATCCTGATTATAGCACAGTTGCACGGTTCTGTCGCAGCAGAAAACGGGATTTCGTGACGGAAACAGTGCTTTCGTGCCAGATACCTTGAAAAGACCGCGCCTGTCCGTATACTGGAGACAGAAGCCCCCAATAAGGGAAGAAGAGAAAGGAGGAAAGCTGTGTACCGAATCGCCGTGCTGACAAACAGCAGGGCGCAGGAAGCTTTTCTGACAGAGCAGATCTTGCAGTTCTGCGCCGAGCATTGTTTGTTTCCCCAAATGGACTGTTACCACGATCAGGAAAGTTTTTTTGAAACCGCACGCAGCGAGCCGCTGACAAACGCCGTGATCGCCCTGCCGGGTGTCGACGGCTTGAATGCAGTAGAGCATCTGCGCGCGCTTTGTCCCCAAACACGTGTTATCTGGTGCAGCGATCTGGATTTTTCGCTCCATGCCTTCCGGCTGCGTGCAGACTACTTTCTGCTGGAGCCGGTGACCAAAGCCGCCTTGCGGCAGGGTTTTTGCATCTGGCTGGATCAAAAAAAACCGGCAGAGCAGCGCCGGCCTGACCGCAACGAATACAACAAGGAGAACGGTTTATGAAAAAGAAAAGGATCATCCATTCTGCGCTAAGCTTGTCGCTGACCGCAGCATTGTGCCTGTCCATGGCCGCCTGCGGCGGTACGCAGACGCCCGCAGACAGCGGCGCAGCTTCGCAGCCCGCTGCACCGTCCGCTGCGGTGCAGCCCTCTTCTGCACAGACGACCTCTGCGACGCTGCCGGTAAAGGCATTGAACCCCAAGCAGGTGGAGGAAAACCCCTATATGGCCAAGAGCGATGCAAACATTCATCACGATGGCTATAACACCGACTCGACGGATGAGATCCTGCCGCTGGGCATTTATCCCGAGATCAACGTTTCCTACGAGACAACGAATGCAAATGCTTCTCCCGCCATCTATTTTGACAGCTACGGTCATGCTGTTGTGCCGCTGCTGGGCGGCATTGCCATCCGCGACCTGAACGCCGAGGAGACAAAGACGCTCGGCTATTTCTCCCCGAAGAAGCATGACGGCGGCGGGTACGTCATCCAAAGCTCCTATACCTTCATGGACGCGTCCAACCGCATCGTCTGCCCCACGAGCAACAACCATGTGCTGATGCTCCGCGCAACGGACGAAAACGGCAATGTGCTGCCGGAATTTGAAAAGGTGCTGGACATTGATATCAAGGCGGCTGCCGAGGCTGCACTTGGAAAAGAACTGACGCAGAATCTTCTGTCCGTGGTCTTTGACTATGACGGAAACCTCTGGTTTGCAACGGGCGGCTTCCGCATTTGCCCGCAGCGCCAGCAGCAGGGCGTCATCGGCTATATTGCCCGTTCTGCCATTGATGCCATCCTGAACGGTGAGCAGGCAGACCTTTCAAAGGCTGTCTTTGTCCACGAGCTGACCCCCGGCGAGGGTGCCGAGAACGGCATCGCCGCCTCCAAGGACGGCGCGGTGATCCTGACCAACCAGAACTGCTATCTTCTGCGCGCAGAAGAAGGCGTAGACGTTGTGTGGTGCACGCCCTATGAGAGTGCAGGCGCAAAGGTGAGCGGCGAAGGCGATAAGACCACCGGCGGCGGTCTTGCATGGGGCGGCGGCTGCTCTCCCACACTGACACCGAACCTTGTGCTGTTCACCGACAATCAGGATATCGTAAACCTTCTTGCACTCGATATGAAGACCGGCGAGGTCGTGGCAAGCGCCCCGGTGCTGGATGACCTGCCCGAGGGCTATCAGGTAGCCGTTGAGAACTCTGCCATCGTCTATGATGACGGCAATGGAACCGTCAGCACCATCGTCTGCAACTGGTTTGGCGCGGGCAATGCAGGTCTGGCGGACCCCAACAACGACTCCTCCATCCAGAGCTACGCCAATATTTACGACCAGAACTGGCTCATGAAGGGCAACGTCATGATCGCCCCGGGCATTGAGCGCATGGACACCGTAAAGACCGCAAACGGCTACGAGATGAAGAGCATCTGGAGCCGGAACGACCTGAGCGATACTTCCATCATGAAGCTTTCCACCGCAACGGGCTATATCTACGGCTATGTGCAGGATGTGACCACCGGGATGTGGCAGTACATCATTCTGGACTTTGAAACCGGCGAGACTGTTTTCACGATGGATGTTTCCAACAAGTACGGCTACAACAACATGGCCATTGGAATGTATGCCGGCAACAGCGGCAACGCGCTCTACTGCCCGACAGGCTATCTGGAGCTGCTTCGTCTGCAGGACCGTTTCGTTTATCTGCCCGAAATGCCCTACCGCAAGGTCGATCTTGATCAGGCTGCAAGAAATGTCCTCTCGCAGGGGCAGTTTGCGCAGGACGGCGGCGAAGGCACCGTTGCAAGCTGGCGCAACACGGCGACAGTCCGCAACGTACATCCCAACACCACCGTGGCTTTCCGTATGAACAACCTGTCCGGCAGCACCTCCGGTCTGATTCTCTACGCCTATGGCGCGGACGGCAGGCTGGCAAAGGTCGATTCTGCACTGTGGTCGATCACAGACGAGGACGGCAATGCTGTGACGGAGCTTACCGCCGGTACGCTTTATGAGCTGCGTGTGACTGTTGCCGACGGCGGCGCTCTTGACCTGAGCGAGACGGAAAAGGAGATCAAACTCTCCGTTGTGCTTGGAAAATAAATCCGCTTTGGGCGGCTGAAAAGCATTACACAAACCCCGGAACCTTTTTCGGAGCCGTTATGGCTCAAAAAGGGCTCCGGGGTCCTGTTTTTGCGCGGGAGTGTCTCGTTAAATGATCTACTAGCGGAAAAAAACTTGTATCTTTGATACGGCAGTGGGCGTGATCGTGGCGCTGTTGGTCAATTATTTCCTGCCGCGGGAGCGGGTGGTGGCCTGCTGGGAAAAGGTCAAGGGACTCTTCCGCCCGCTTGAGAACTCCTGATGGAACACCCCGCGCTGCGGCGGTGTTTTTACAAAATAGCAAAAGGCTGCTGTACAGTGAGATCCTGTGCGGCAGCCTTTTTTCAGGCTGCTTCCGGTCTGTTACAGCGGTTTACTTTTGGCAGGAGAAATGCTATGATACATCTTAGAAAAAAGCAAGGAGGAACTACGATGGGCATCGCGGGAAATGAATGGGGTTTTCAGGTGGGCAAGCTGCCCAAAGGTGCGCTGGATAAGATCAGCGATGTGCCGGGCGTGACGGTGGGGCACTGCACGCTGGCAGACGGTGTGGTGCAGACCGGCGTAACGGCGCTGCTGCCGCACCCGGGAGATATTTTCCACGAAAAGGTGCTGGCGGCCAGCCATGTTATCAACGGCTTTGGCAAGACCACCGGCCTTGTGCAGATCGACGAGCTTGGCACGCTGGAAACGCCTATTCTGTTTACCAACACCCTCAGTGTGGGCACGGCGCAGACCGCGCTGGTGAAGTATATGCTGGAAAAGAACCCCGATATCTGCGAGACCACCGGCAGCGTGAACCCGGTGGTCTGCGAGTGCAACGACTGCGGCCTGAACGACATCCGGGGACTTCATGTCACCGAACAGCACGTCTTTGCTGCGCTGGCGGACTGCAAGGCAGACTTTGCCGAGGGTGCCGTAGGCGCAGGGCGGGGAATGCGCTGTCACGGGCTCAAGGGCGGCATCGGCTCTGCCTCCCGGGTGGTGGAGCTGGACTGCAAGCAGTACACCATCGGTGCACTGGTGCTCTCCAACCACGCGCTGTTTGACGACCTCATCGTGGCGGGCAAGCCCATCCATACGCTGCTGGACGACAGCATCCCGCCCCACGAGGACAAGGGCTCCATCATCACGGTGCTGGCTACGGATATCCCCCTGAGCGAGCGGCAGCTGCGGCGGTTGTGCCACCGGGCGCTGGTGGGGCTTTCCCGCACCGGCTCCTACTGCGGCAACGGCAGCGGCGAGATCGTTATCGCCTTTACCACTGCCAACCGGGTGCCGCACTATTCGGACAAGGCGCTGCTGCCCATGACCCTGCTGCACGATGATGCCATCAACCCCTTGTTCCGGGCGGTGGCAGAGTGCGTGGAGGAAAGCGTTCTCAGCAGTCTGCTCCATGCCGAGACCGTCACCGGCAGCCATGGCAGGACCTTCCGCAGTCTGACGGAGCTGCTGAGACGGGACGTCTGACGCACCGAAATAAAAAAGCTGCTGTCCCAGCAAAAATGCCCCGGATGCCTTGACAGATGCAGCCGCAGGGCGTATTATTTGGGCGGGAAGGCCGCTGGATGGCGGCTTTTCTCAGAAACGAAAGTTAGCTAATCCTAACTATTGCTTCTGCCCTGCACAGAGGATGTGAAGGAAAAACGATGATCGTCATAAGAAACTGAAAGAAGGTACAAAAATGTTCCAGACAACCGTAGAAGTGGACGGCATGGCCTGTTCCATGTGCGAAGCGCATATCAATGACACGATCCGCAGTGAGTTCCCGGTGGAAAAGGTCTCGTCCTCGCATTCTAAGGGCAGGACCGTGATCCTTTCCAAGGAGCCGCTGGACGAAAAGGCACTCCGCGCCGCCATTGAGGGCACCGGATACCAGGTGGGCGAGATCTGCCGTGAGCCCTACGAAAAGAAGGGATTGTTCTCCTTCTTAAAAAAGTGATAGTTTACGCCTGCACCCCTGCGGGGCAAAAGCAACGGTCTGGCTGCCGGTAAAATAAAAATGCAAAGGGAGCTGCTGCACATTATCTGGTGCGGCAGCTTCCTTTTTGTGCGGAGCGCCTATCCCTGACTTTCCCACAAATAAAATAGGAAAATATGAATTTTCTATTGACAATTGCCCGGAAGGAGAGTATACTCCCTTCAAACAACAAAACATACATAACGTGTAGGTTTGTAGAAATAGGAGAGAGTTATGAACAGACGAATGTGTTGTCAGACGAAAACGAGGTAAACCAACAAACAAAAGAAAGGGTAACGTTTTATGTCTGTCGAAATTTTGGATCTGGGCGCGCTGGCGCTCACCGCAGTATTTTTTGCATTGCTGTATTATCTGCACAAGAAAAAGCACGTTGATTTTGGCGTGCGTACCATCCTTGCCGTGGGTCTTGGCCTGATCGTGGGTCTTGCGTTCAAGGGACACCACACTTACGTAGCAGCCGTAGGTACTATTTACGCCCATGTGGTCTCCGCTGTGGTCATTCCGCTGCTGATCTTCAGCATCATTTCCAGCATCACCAATCTGGGCAATTCCGTCCGTCTGAAGCAGATCGGTCTCAAGACCGTGTTCTTTCTGGTGCTGAACACCTTCATTGCCAGCCTGATCACCCTGATCGCCGGTGTGGCTACTAACATTGGCAGCGGGGTGCAGTATGAACTGGCCACCGATTACACCGCCAAGGAAGTGCCCACCTTTGTGGATACGGTCATCAGCCTGTTCCCGCAGAATCTGGCTGCGCACTGGTCCAACGGCGAGGTGGTGCCCATTGTGGTGTTCTGCATTCTGGTGGCTGTCAGCTATAACAAGATCGCAGCCAAGAAGCCCGAAGAGGTGGCACCCTTTAAAAAGTTCATTGATGCCGGCGACCTTGTGATGGGCCGCGTGGTCAGCTATGTGATCTCCTTTACCCCGTATGCAGTCCTTTCCCTGATCGCCCGTGCGGTCAGCCGTTCTTCTCCTGCGGATCTTATTCCGCTGCTCAGCGTTCTGGTGCTGGCGTATGTGCTGTGCGGCATTCAGGTCTTTGTTGTGGAAAGCGCCCTGATCAAGTTTGTGGGCAAGCTGAGCCCCGTCCGCTTCTTCAAGGGCATCTGGCCCGCGGCTACCGTTGCCTTTACTTCCCAGAGCAGTGTGGGTACTATCCCGGTCACGGTCAACCAGCTGACCCGGAAGCTGGGTGTGAATGAGGACGTTGCCGCCTTTGGCGCAAGTCTGGGTGCAAACCTTGGTATGCCGGGCTGCGCGGGCATCTGGCCCACTCTGCTGGCAGTGTTTACCATCCATCTGCTGGGCATCGAGTACACGCCTGTGCAGTACGCCTTCCTCGTAGTGCTGGCTGTGGTCGTTTCCATTGGTACGGTCGGTGTGCCCGGCACGGCGACCATTACCGCAACGGCGCTGTTTGCCGCTGCCGGTCTGCCGGTGGAAGCCATCATCCTGCTTTCTCCCATCTCCAGCATCGTGGATATGGCGCGTACCGCTACGAACGTTGTGGGTGCGGCTACCGCCACCACCCTTGTGGCCGCTACCGAAGAGCAGCTGGACACTGCCGTTTATAATGACACGGTGGAGACGCTCGCGGCAGAAGCCTGAGAGTGACATCAAAAAAACTGTTTGCCACAAAAATACAATTTAAAAAGAGAAATCAAGAAAAGCACTGGTTTGCACATGAAAAAGCGAATCGGTGCTTTTTCTTAATAAAAGAAAGAAATAAGATGAAAATATACAGCCAAAATTGAATTAAAAAGGATTTTCAATTGAAACGCTCTTTAAGTGAAATGTACTCAAGAGTGAAAACTATACAAAAACCAAGAAAAACTTCCGGCAAAATGTTGGATAAACCGCAGAAATGTGCATTTGACGAGGACAAATTTTCAAAAAACTCTTTTCTTTCGGAAAACACGGATGTATAATGCATCCATAGCACAAGGGCGTGCAAAGTTCCAGAAGGAGGAACGGACATCCCTTGTGTATTTTTAGAACGCAACGCTTTAGCAGAGTATAAAGCTAAAGCGGTGAAGAGAGGGGAAACATCTATGAGATTTGATCGTCGTATTTCGCGCCGCAGCTTCCTGGCAGCTGCCGGTGTTACCTCCGCAGCACTGGCTCTGACAGCCTGCGGCGGCTCTTCCAGCTCCGTGGCGGCTTCTTCCGCTTCCGGCACTGCTTCCTCTGCAGCTGGCACTGCACAGGGCGGCACCCTGAACATTATGCTGGAGACCGAGGTTCAGTCGCTGGACCCGCAGATCGCCACCGACGGCACCTCCTTTGAGGTCATCGCCGATTACACCGACGGCCTGATGCAGATGGATGCCGACGGCGCAGCAGTTCCCGCCATTGCAGAGACTTATGAGATCAGCGAGGACGGCAAGACCTATACCTTCCACCTGCGGGATGTCAAGTGGTCCAACGGCGATGCCGTTACCGCTGCCGATTTCGTGTTTGGCTGGCAGCGTGCCGTAGACCCCGCCAACGCTTCCGAGTATTCCTATATGCTTTCTGATATCGGTCAGGTGGTCAACGCTGCCGAGATCATTGCCGGCGAAAAGCCTGTCACCGATCTGGGCGTCACCGCAGTGGACGACAAGACGCTGGAGGTCCAGCTGAATGTTCCTGTCAGCTACTTTTTGAGCCTGATGTATTTCCCCACCTTCTATCCGGTCAACGAGGCTTTCTTCAACACCTGCAAGGACACCTTCGGCACCAGCCCCGACACGGTGCTGTCCAACGGCGCTTTCAAGCTGACGGATTACCAGCCGGCTGCTACTGCCTTTACACTGGAAAAGAACCCCGATTACTACGATGCTGCTAAGGTCGCACTGGACGGTCTGGCCTATCAGGTCATCAAGGACAGCCAGCAGGCACTGATGAGCTACCAGACCGGTGCTCTGGATATGACCCTGCTGAACGGCGAGCAGGTGGATCAGGTCAAGGATGACCCCGAATTTACCAGCGTGGGCGCCGGTTACCTGTGGTACATCAGCCCCAACATCGACGGTGTGCCGGAGCTTGCCAACGAGAACCTGCGCAAGGCCATCACCTTTGCACTGGATCGTGACGCCATTACCGGGGACGTGCTGAAGGATGGCTCTGCACCCTGCTACACCGCGGTTCCGCCGCAGTTTGCCACCGGCCCCGACGGCAGCGATTTCAGCGCCGACCAGACCAAGTTTGCAGAGTTCTGCGCTTATGATGCCGACAAGGCCAAGGAGTACTACGAGCAGGCCAAGAGCGAGCTGGGCAAGGACTCCTTCACCTTCAACATGGTGGTGGATGCCGACGACGCACCCCAGAAGGTGGCACAGGTCGTCAAGGAGCAGCTGGAGACCACGCTGGCAGGCTTTACCCTGAACCTGACCGTGGAGCCCAAGAAGCAGCGCGTGCAGGATATGCAGGACGGCAACTTTGAGATCGGCCTGACCCGCTGGGGCCCCGACTACGCCGACCCCATGACCTATCTGGGTATGTGGGTGACCGGCAATTCCAACAACTACGGTCTGTGGAGCGATGCCGACTACGATGCCATCATTGACGAGTGCACCACCGGCGATCTGTGCACCGACCCCGAGGGCCGCTGGGCTGCTTTGTACGAGGCAGAGCAGATCGTTCTGGAGCAGGCAGTCATCTTCCCGCTGTACGGCCAGTGCAATGCCGAGATGGTCTCCTCTGCCGTTACCGGCGTAGCGTTCCACCCCGTGGCACTGAACCGCGTGTATAAGAACGCCGCTAAGAGCGTGTAAAACAAAAGCATACTGAATAAGGCCGCACAGTGGCCCGCAAAAAGCCACTGTGCGCCTTTTTGCCATTTGACCTGTACGCGGCAGGCGAACGATTGACCGCGAAAAACGCTTTGGACAAAGGGGGTCCACCCGACGTGAAAAAGTACACACTCAAGCGAATCCTGACATCGCTGTTCACGCTGCTGGCAATCCTGCTGGTGCTGTTCATCCTGATGCAGCTGATGCCCGGCTCGCCCTTCAATGATGAAAAGCTGACGCCCGATATGCGGGCAGCCCTATATGCAAAGTACGGCCTTGACCAGCCCATCTATATCCAGTTCTTCCGCTATGTGGGCAATATGCTCCGGGGCGATCTGGGTGTCAGCTACAATATCTCCAAAAATACGCCCATCTCTCAGCTCATCCAGTCCCGTCTGCCCATCTCCATTCAGGTGGGCGGCATGGCGGTCACGCTGGGTGCCATCGTAGGTCTGGTGCTGGGCATCCTCGCCGCCTTAAAGCGGGATACCGTGGTGGACACCATTGCTACCATCATCTCGGTCATCGGCGTATCGGTGCCGTCCTATGTGTTCGCACTGGCGCTGAGCTACACCCTCGGCTTCAAATTCCGCTGGTTCCCCATGCTGTTTTCCGCCAAGGACATCTTTGGCTCCAGCGTGCTGCCCAGCATTTCGCTTTCCATGTTTACCATGGCATCCATTGCCCGCTTTACCCGCAGTGAGATGATCGAGGTGCTGGATTCCGATTATATGCTGCTGGCTGAGAGCAAGGGCATCTCCGGCCCGGCGCTGATCTTCCGCCACGCGTTGCGCAACGCCCTGATCCCCATCATCACGGTGCTGGCACCGCTGATCGTGGATCTGATGACCGGCTCGCTGGTGGTGGAAAAGATCTTTGCCATCCCCGGCGTGGGCAGCCTGCTGGTGACGGCCATCCAGTCCAACGATTACAACGTGGTCATTGGTCTGAGCTTTATTTACAGTGCCATGTACATTGGCATCATGCTGGTCGTTGACCTGCTGTACGGCATTATCGACCCGCGCATTCGTTTGGCAAAGGGGGACGACTAAATGGCAGAAAAAGCGATCCGGCTGGGCGGCGAATCCACCGCCGATGCCATTGTCAGCGCCGTGGATGCAATGTACACGGAGCACACCTTTGCGGAAAAGGATTTTGCCCTCAAGCACAACGAGGACGAGATCAGCGTGGATACCAACTTTGCGGCGCAGAACTTCTGGAAGGAAGCGCTCATCCGCTTTTTCAATAAAAAGAGCGCCGTGCTGGGGCTTGTCCTCATCGTGGTCATCGTGCTGCTGGCCGTATTTGGCCCGGGCATGAACAGCTACACCTACTCCGGGCAGGATCTGAGCCAGAAAAACTTTGCGCCTCGCGTGCCGGGCATTGAGCAGTTCGGCATTCTGGACGGCAGCGAGAAGATGAGCACCACCACCGGCTCCAAGCTGACCAACGCTTATCAGGAAAAAGACAAGCTGGACGTCTACTACTGGTTCGGCAGCGATTTGTACGGCCGCGACATCTGGACCCGCACATGGGAAGGCGCGCGCGTCTCCCTGATCATCGCGGTGGCTGCGGCCATCATTGATATGGTCATCGGCATGAGCTACGGCCTGATCTCGGGCTACTTTGGCGGCAGGGTGGATATGGTGATGCAGCGCTTTCTGGAAGTAGCCAACGGCATCCCCCGGCTGGTCATCGTTACGCTGCTGCTGCTGGTATTGCAGCCCGGCATGGTGACCATCATCTTTGCCCTGATGCTGACCGAGTGGGTGGGCATGAGCCGCATCGCCCGCGCCGAGATGCTCAAGCTGAAGGATCAGGAGTTCGTTCTGGCGTCCCGTACGCTGGGCGCAGGCAGCTTCTTCATTATCTTTAAAGAAGTGCTGCCTAACATCATCGGACCCATCATCACGCAGGTCATGTTCAGCATCCCGACTGCTATCTTCACCGAGGCGTTCCTCTCCTTCGTGGGTCTGGGCATCCCGGTGCCGCAGTGCTCGCTGGGTTCTCTGATCAGCGAGCTGTACAACAGTTTTACCACCCATCCGTATCAGATCATCCCGCCCATTGTAGTCATGAGCCTGTTGATGCTCAGCTTCAACCTTGTGGCGGACGGCCTGCGCGAGGCGCTGGACCCCAAGATGAAGAGTATGTAAGGAGGAACACCCCATGCCTGAAACAAAAAAAGAACAGGTCTTGTCGGTGCGAGACCTTGATATCACCTTTAAGACCACCGCAGGCCCGGTGCACGCCATCCGCGGCGTGAACATCGACCTGTACAAGGGCGAGACGGTCGCGCTGGTGGGCGAGTCCGGTTCCGGCAAGTCTGTCACCATGAAAGCCGCCATGGGCATTCTGGCCAAGAACGCCACCGTGAACAGCGGCAGCATCCAGTTCAGCTACCACCATGCCGACGGCAGCCCGGAGACCGTGGACCTGCTGCAAAAGGATAAAAAGTGGATCCGCCGCCACATCAACGGCAAGCGCATCGCCATGGTGTTCCAGGATCCCATGACCAGCCTTGATCCCACCATGACCATCGGCAAACAGATCATGGAGGGAATGCTCTGGCACTTCAAGATGCCCAAGACGGAAGCCTACAAAAAGGCACTGGAACTGCTGGAAGAGGTGGGCATCACCGATGCGGAAAAGCGGATGAAAAACTACCCGCACCAGCTGTCCGGCGGTATGCGCCAGCGTGTGGTCATTGCCATTGCGCTCTCCTGCGACCCCGACCTGCTCATCTGTGATGAGCCCACCACCGCGCTGGATGTGACCATTCAGGCCAAAATTCTGGAGCTGATCCGCCGCATCCAAAAGGAGCGCGGCATCTCGGTCATCTACATCACCCACGACCTTGGCGTTGTGGCAAAGGTGGCAGACTATGTGGACGTGATGTACGCCGGCAAGATCGTGGAGACCGGCACCATCGACGAGATCTTCTACGACCCCAAGCACCCCTACACATGGGGTCTGCTGTCGGCCATGCCCGACCTTGACACCGCTGATGACCGTCTGTATACCATTCCCGGCTCGCCGCCGAACCTGCTGCACGAGAAGCCCGGCGATGCCTTTGCACCCCGCAACCGCTTTGCGCTGAACATCGACGATGAGATCGACCCGCCCATGTTCAAGATCAGCGATACCCACTATGCGGCGACATGGCTGCTGGACCCCCGTGCCCCCAAGGTGGAGATGCCGCCGGAGCTCAAGGAGCGCATTGCCCGCATGAAAGCAGAAGCAAAAAAGATCGAGGAGGCGGAATAAATGGCAGCACAGAGCACGACCCCGCTGCTGAAGGTCGAGGGACTGAAGCAGTATTTCCGCGTCAACAAGAATTTTACAGTCAAGGCGGTGGATGATGTCAGTTTTGAGATCTACCCCGGCGAGACCTACGGTCTGGTGGGCGAGTCCGGCTCGGGAAAATCCACCATCGGCCGCAGCATCATCCGCCTGTACGACCCCACTGCGGGCAAGATCACCTTTGAGGGGCAGGATATCAGCGGCCGTCTGAGCCATGCGCAGAACAACACCCTACGCACCCAGATGCAGATGATCTTTCAAGACCCCATGGCGTCCCTGAACCCCCGCAAGAAGGTGGAGGACATCATCGGCGAGGGGCTGGATATCCACCATCTATGCAAAACGCAGGCAGAGCGCCGCGAAAAGGTGGAAAAGATCCTTGCCAAGGTCGGCCTTGCCCCGGAGCACGCCGAGCGCTATCCCCACCAGTTCTCCGGCGGTCAGCGCCAGCGCGTGGGCATTGCCCGCGCCCTGATCATGAACCCCAAGCTCATTATTGCGGATGAGTGCATCTCGGCACTGGATGTGTCCATTCAGGCACAGGTGGTCAACCTGATGAAGGATATCCAGCAGGAGACCGGCACGGCTTATCTGTTCATCGCCCACGACCTGTCCATGGTCAAGTACATCTCCGACCGCATCGGTGTGCTGCATCTGGGCCACCTGCTGGAGACCGGCACCACCGAGGAGATCTTCGAGCACCCCATCCACCCCTACACCCGGAGCCTGCTGTCGGCCATTCCGCTGCCGAACCCGGTGGTGGAAAAGCGCCGCGTGGCGGAAACTTACGACTATGCCACCTCCGGCATCGACTATTCCAAGGGCACCAGCCACCATGTGGAGGGCAGCCATTACGTCAAGTGTACGGACGAAGAATTTGCCAAGTGGTGCAAATAAGACCTGACAGGCCGCAGAAAGCCGCCTGATCTCCCTACAAAAAGAACACCCCCGGCAGCTGCAGCTGCCGGGGGTGTTCTGCTATAAGCGCAAAGCTCAGGTCTCGCTTTGCCGGTATACCTCCTTCAGGTGGGCAGAAAGCTTCATGTTTTCGCTGTAATCCACAGGGACTACGATCACGCTGGGCACCGTCTGCCGGAAGGCTTCTTCCAGCGTGGGGATGAGGTCGGCGGCTTTTTCCACCCGGTAGCCCTTGCAGTGCATGGCCTCGGCCAGCAGCTTTTTGCAGACTTCTGCAAGAGCCAATTTACACAAAAAGTGCGGGGCGCAACGGCGTTTCTTGTCTTGTTATGCTTCCTTGCTTTTATCCAGCGCATCGAACTGCTGCAGGATCTGGGGGTCTTTCAGCTTGATGACCTTGCCGGAAAGGTAGTGCAGGGTGTTTTCCTCCGGCACATCCAGAAAGCTGATGCGCACCGCGCACAGCGCCTGCGTTTTGGTGCCGGTGCGCTCGTTCATCTTGCGGTTGCCGTATTTGATATCGCCCAGCACCGGCTTGCCCAGATAGGCCAGATGTGCACGGATCTGATGGGTGCGCCCGGTGACAAGGCCGATCTTGCACAGGGCAAAAGGGCCTGCGGTGCGCAGCACGTCCACGTCCGTGATGATCTGCTTGCGGCGCTCGTCCTGCGATTGATGGGCGTGGATGCTGACCTTGTTGTTCTTCTCGTCGTGCTCCCACCATGCGGTGAACCGCCCGGACTGGGGAATGCCCACCGTGATGGTGTAGTATTCCTTCTTCAGCAGGTCGGTGCGGATGATCTCGTTCATGTCCCGCAGGGCGGCGTAGTTCTTGGCGGCGATCACCAGCCCCTCGGTGCCGCGGTCCAACCGGTTGCAGATGCCGGGCTTGAAGCGGTTCTCGCCGTGGGGATCGTATTCGCCCTTCTGGGTCAGGTATTGGGTAAAGGCGTCCACCAGATTGGCATCGCCGGTGCGGTCGCTGTGGCACAGCAGGTGAGTGGGCTTGTACAGCACCGCAAGGTTTTCGTCCTCATAGATGACCGTCACCTTGGGCTGATTGGGCTGCTTTTTGGGGGCAGCCTTCTGCACCGGCTTTGCGCCCTCGGGCGGGAAAAACTCGTCGTTGATGTACAGCTCGATCAGATCTCCCGCCTGCAAACGGTATTCCGGCGCGGCTTTTTTGCCGTTTACCTTCACCCGCTTGTTGCGGAAACTCTTGTACAGCAGGCTGGTGGGAAAATCGCGGGTCACGCTCTGCACAAAGCGCGAAAGACGCACGCCGTCATCGTTGGCGGTGGCAGTAAATTGTTTCATAAAGCTATCCTCATCGTTTTTGTCAGAATCATGCTTTTATAGTAATACAGGCGGGGCGGGAAGTCAACGCGCATTCCGGTGCAAAATCCGGGTTATTTTTGCAGAACGCTTGTGTTTGCGCCGCAAAATGGGTACTATAAGGAGAGAACATAGAAAAAAGGAGTACCGCCATGGCAGAGAATAAACGGCACAAGGGACATCGCCAGCGGATGCGGGAGAGGGTGCAGAACTATGGGCTGGACAGCTTGGCCGAGCACGAGGCGCTGGAATATGTGCTTTACCTGACCAACGCCCAAAAGGATACCAACGGCATCGCCCACGACCTGATCGACCGGTTTGGGGATTTTGCGGCGGTGCTGGAAGCCAGCGAGGAAGAGCTGTGCACTGTAGAGGGCGTAGGCCCCTCTACTGCCCGGATGCTGCATCTGTTGCCCCAGATCAGCCGGTACTATGGGCGCAGCCGCACCAGCACCACCCGCTGCATCAAGACCACCGAGCAGATGGGCAGCTATCTGATGGCAAAGTTTGCGTGGTCGGACTACGAGCGCGCCATGCTGGTCAGTCTGGACAGCCGCAAGCGGGTGCGCGCCGCCGTCTGGCTGCGGGAGGGCACCTCCGACCGGGTCAGTCTGGATATCAAGAACGTGGTGGCTGCTGCCATCAAGGGCGGCACGGACGCCGTGGTGCTCTGCCACAACCACCCCAACGGGGTGGCGCTGCCCTCGCTGGAGGACATGGACGCTACCGGCAGCATTGCCCGGGCGCTGGGGCTGGTAAATGTGCACCTGCTGGATCACTTTATCCTGACCGACACCGAGTATTTTTCCATGCGGGACGCCAACCGCCTGCCCATCTACGATTTCAAGACCGGTACGCTGTTCTGGCCGTAAAACAAAAAACTGTTTACATTATAAAATATGCGTGCTATAATACAACTTGAAACAACAACAGATTGTGGTTATGTGTGCGGGAGGGAGAAAAACGATGGCAGAGGAAAAATTTGAGCTGGTGTCGAACTATGCCCCCACCGGCGACCAGCCTCAGGCGATCGCGCAGCTGGTGGAGGGGGTGCAGCGGGGCGACCGCTGCCAGACCCTGCTGGGCGTGACCGGCAGCGGCAAGACCTTTACCATGGCCAACGTCATTGCCCAGTGCAACCGCCCCACGCTGGTGCTGGCACACAACAAAACGCTGGCGGCGCAGCTGTGCACCGAGTTCCGCTCGTTTTTCCCCAACAACGCGGTGGAGTACTTCGTCAGCTATTACGACTACTACCAGCCGGAGGCCTACATCCCCAGCACCGATACCTATATTGAAAAGGACAGCGCCATCAATGACGAGATTGACCGCCTGCGCCATTCGGCTACGGCGGCGCTTTCCGAGCGGCGGGACGTCATTATTGTGGCATCGGTGTCCTGCATCTACTCGCTGGGCGACCCCATCGACTACCGCAGCATGGTCATCAGTCTGCGCCCCGGGATGCAGATGGAGCGGGATGAGCTGTGCAAAAAGCTGGTCACCCTGCAATACGAGCGCAACGACGTGAATTTTGTGCGCAATAAGTTCCGGGTGCACGGCGACACGGTGGACATTTATCTGGCTTATATGAGCGAGCTGGCCATCCGGGTGGAGTTTTTCGGGGACGAGATCGACCGCATTACCGAGTTCAACCCCCTGACCGGCTCCAAGCAGAACGTGGTCAAGCACGTTGCCATCTTCCCGGCCAGCCACTATATCGTCAGCGCCGAAAAAAAGGCCGCTGCGCTGGAAAAGATCCGCGCCGAGTGCGACGCACAGGTCAAGCAGTTCACCGCCGAGGGCAAGCTCATCGAAGCGCAGCGCATTGCCCAGCGCACCAACTACGATATCGAGATGCTGAACGAGGTGGGCATCTGCAAGGGCATCGAGAACTACTCGGCGGTGCTGTCCGGCCGCGCGCCGGGCAGTATGCCCACCACGCTGCTGGATTATTTCCCGGAGGATTTTCTGCTCTTTGTGGACGAGAGCCACGTCACCCTGCCGCAGGTGCGCGCCATGTACGGCGGCGACTACGCCCGCAAAAAAACGCTGGTGGAGTATGGCTTCCGTCTGCCGTCTGCCTTCGATAACCGCCCCCTGAAATTTGAGGAGGTGGAGTCCAAGCTCAACCAGATGATCTTTGTCTCCGCCACTCCCGGCGAGTACGAGCGCCGGAACAGCTCACAGGTGGCGCAGCAGGTCATCCGCCCCACGGGTCTGTTGGACCCGGTCATCTCGGTGCGTCCGGTGGAAGGGCAGGTGGTGGATCTTTTGGGCGAGATCAACGCCCGCATCCAGCGGCAGGAGCGGGTGCTGGTGACCACCCTGACCAAAAAAATGGCCGAGGATCTTACCGATTACCTCACCGAGCAGGGGATCAAGGTCAAGTATATGCACCACGAGGTGGATACCTTCGAGCGCATGGAGATCATCAAGGATCTGCGCTTGGGCAGTATCGACGTGGTGGTGGGCATCAACCTGCTGCGCGAGGGTCTGGATCTGCCGGAGGTGAGCCTTGTGGCCATTCTGGATGCCGACAAGGAGGGCTTTCTGCGCAGTGAGACCAGCCTGATCCAGACCATCGGACGTGCCGCCCGCAACGCGGAGGGCATGGTCATCATGTATGCCGATGTGGTGACCGACAGCATGGAGCGCGCCATCACCGAGACCGAGCGCCGTCGTGCCATCCAGATGGCCTATAATGAGGAACACGGCATCGTGCCCAAGACCATCGTAAAAGCCATTGCGGACAGCATCGAGATCAGCGATAAGGCCGAAAACGCCAAGCGCAACACCCGCCGCATGGGCAAGCTGGAGCGGGAAGCTGCCATTGAGCGCCTGACCCGGGAGATGAAGGAAGCCGCGAAGCTGCTGGAATTTGAGCACGCAGCCTTCCTGCGGGATCAGATCGACCGCCTGCGCCGGGGCGAAAACCCCACCGTGGACTCCGCCGCCGAGACCGAGCGCAAACAGAACCATGCACAGACACAACGAAAAGGGAGAAAATACCTTGGCAAACGATAAAATTATTATCAAAGGTGCCCGCGAGCACAACCTGAAAAATATTAACCTGACCCTCCCGCGGGAAAAGCTGATCGTTATGACCGGCCTTTCCGGTTCGGGCAAGTCCAGTCTGGCCTTCGATACCATCTATGCCGACGGTCAGCGCCGCTATGTGGAAAGCCTTTCCAGCTATGCCCGGATGTTTCTGGGCCGGATGGATAAGCCGGACGTGGACGAGATCACCGGTCTTTCGCCGGCCATCTCCATCGACCAAAAGACCACCAGCCACAACCCCCGCTCCACCGTGGGCACCGTGACTGAAATTTACGATTATCTGCGCCTGCTGTACGCCCGCATCGGCGTGCCGCACTGCCCGGTGTGCGGGCGGGTCATCAGCCAGCAGACCGTGGACGAGATGGTGGATGCTGTCCTCAAGCTGGAGGAGGGCACCAAGTTCCAGATTTTAGCCCCCGTGGTACGCCAGCGCAAGGGCACCCAGCAAAAGGAGCTGGATGCCGCCCGCCGCGCCGGTTACGCCCGCGTGAAAATCGACGGCAACCTGTATGATCTGGACGAGGAGATCAGTCTGGAAAAGAACATCAAGCATACGGTGGAGATCGTGGTGGACCGTCTTGCTCTGCGCAAGGGCATCCGCAGCCGTCTGGCGGATTCGCTGGAAACGGCGCTGGCGCTCACCGGCGGCGTAGCCGAGGTGGACGTCATCGGCGGCGAGTGCATGACCTTCAGCCAGAACTTTGCCTGCCCGGAGCACGGCATTTCCATCAGCGACCTGTCGCCCCGGCTGTTCTCCTTCAATAACCCGCTGGGTGCCTGCGAAAAATGCACCGGCCTTGGCACCTTTATGCGGGTGGATGAGGATCGCATCCTGCCTAACCGCAGCCTTTCCATCCGGGAGGGTGCCATCAAGGCCAGCGGCTGGTACTACGCCGAAGGCTCGGTGAGCGAGATGTACTACCTCGGCCTTGGCAAAAAATACGGTTTTACGCTGGATACGCCCATCAAGGAGATGAGCACCGAGGCGGTGAATGCCCTGCTCTACGGCACCAACGGTGAAAAGATCGAGATGCACCGCACCAACGAGTTCGGCAGCGGGGTGTACTACAACACCTTCGAGGGCATCGTGGAAAATCTGGAGCGCCGCTTCCGCGAGACGAGCAGCGAGTGGATGAAGGAAGAGATCGGCAGCTTTATGTCCGGCGTGGAGTGTCCGGACTGCCACGGACAGCGCCTGAAGCCGGTGGTGCTTGCCGTGACCATCGGGGACAAGAACATCAGCCAGTTCTGCGAGATGTCCATCCGGGACGAGCTGGAATTTATCCGGCAAAACGAGCCGAACCTCACCAAAAAGCAGCAGCAGATCGGCGGCCAGATCATGAAGGAGATCAAAAACCGCCTGCAATTTTTGCAAAGCGTGGGTCTGGATTACCTCACGCTGGCCCGGGCGGCGGGTACGCTGTCCGGCGGCGAGAGCCAGCGCATCCGCCTGACCACCCAGATCGGCAGCGCCCTGTCCGGCGTGCTCTATGTGCTGGACGAGCCCTCCATCGGCCTGCACCAGCGGGACAACGATAAGCTCATTGCCACCCTGAAAAACCTGCGGGATCTGGGCAACACGGTCATCGTGGTAGAGCACGACGAGGACACCATGCGCAGCGCGGATTATATCGTGGACGTAGGCCCCGGTGCTGGTGTGCACGGCGGCGAGATCGTGGCCGCAGGCAGCGTAAAGGATATCTGCAAGGCCAAGCGCAGCATTACCGGCGACTACCTCTCCGGCCGCAAGCGCATTGCCGTGCCCCAGACCCGCCGCACCGGCAACGGCCACTGCCTGACCGTAAAGGGCGCACGGGAAAACAACCTGCGCAATATCGATGTCAGCTTCCCGCTGGGGGAGTTCATCTGTGTCACTGGCATTTCCGGCTCGGGCAAGTCCAGCCTTATCAATGAGATCCTTTACAAAACGCTGGCCAGCGAGCTGAACGGTGCCCGCTCCCGTGCCGGCAAGTGCGATGGGGTAGAGGGGCTGGAGTTCGTGGATAAGGTCATCGGCATCGACCAGCAGCCCATCGGCCGCACCCCGCGCTCCAACCCCGCCACCTACACCGGCGTGTTCAATGATATCCGCACCGTGTTCTCCCAGACGCAGGACGCTAAAATGCGGGGCTACGGCCCGGGACGGTTCAGCTTCAATGTCAAGGGCGGTCGCTGCGAAGCCTGCGAGGGTAACGGTATTTTGCAGATCGAAATGCACTTTCTGCCGGACGTCTATGTGCCCTGTGAGGTGTGCAAGGGCGCGCGCTACAACCGCGAAACGCTGGAAGTGAAGTATAAGGAAAAGACCATTGCAGATGTGCTGAACATGACCGTGGAGGAAGCGGTGGTGTTCTTTGCCAACCAGCCCAAGATCGCCCGCAAGCTGCAGACGCTGCTGGACGTTGGCCTTGGCTATGTCACCTTGGGGCAGAGCGCCACCACCCTGTCCGGCGGCGAGGCGCAGCGCGTAAAACTGGCCAACGAGCTTGCCCGCCGCGGCACCGGCAAAACGGTGTATATTCTGGACGAGCCCACCACCGGTCTGCACATTGCAGACGTGCACCGCCTGATCGAGGTGCTGCAAAAGCTGGTGGACGTGGGCAACACGGTCATCGTCATCGAGCATAATCTGGATCTCATCAAGTGCGCCGACCATATCATCGACCTTGGCCCGGAGGGCGGCAGCGCAGGCGGCGAAATCGTAGCCGAGGGCACCCCGGAACAGGTGGCCGCCGTGTCCGGCAGCTTTACCGGCCAGTACCTGCGCCCGCTGCTGGAACGCGACCGCGCGCAGCGCGCCGCAGAAGCGGAAAAACACTGAAAAACAGCAAAAACGAAAAAGCGCGTATCCGTGTAAAAATCAGACTTTTCTCAGAAAAAACCAAAAATAATCAAAAAATCTGTTGACAAAACGGCCTTGCCTGAGTATAATACTTCTTGTCGCCACGCTTCGGTAGGGAAGCGGCGGTCGATATCCGGGTGTAGCGCAGTTTTGGTAGCGCGCTTGAATGGGGTTCAAGAGGCCGTGAGTTCGATTCTCGCCACTCGGACCATAAATCCAACGATTTCACGTTAGAAATCGTTGGATTTTTTTGTTTGTGGGCTGACCTCATTTGGTTTTGACCACAATTTTGACCACAATGCCAAAGATTTTATCTGGTCTAATTAGTGCCGTTCCGTCCAATTTTCAGGCCGAAAATGCCTCGCTGAACAACTGGATCGCACTCTGCCGAATGGATTCCTGAACATGAAGATAATGCTCAGTCATCTCGGTATCGGCGTGGCCTACGATGCTCTGGATGGTCTGGATATCCACGCCCAACGCCTGCATCTGCGACACATAGGTGTGGCGGCAGCTGTGCGGCGTGAGCAAGCGGACATCGCCCGCTTCTTCCAGAGATTTGCGGAATACATCCCGGAAATGGGTGGGATTGCAGGGCAAGCCGGTCTTGGGGCTTTCCCAGATGAACTGATCGGTGGTATCCCGCAGCTTGATGGCACACGGGCGGACATTCAGCGGCACCGGAATATCCCGGATACTGTCTTTGGATTTCGGACTGCCGATGCTGACTGTACCTTTTACGACCTTTACTGCCTGCCGGATGTGAATGACAGAGCCATCTTCTTCAATAAACTGCGGCTCCAAAGCCAGAAGTTCCTGCATTCTCATTCCAGTGCCGAGTAAAAGCCGAATGCTCAAGCCCATGCGGTCATCGGGCAGCACCTTCATCAGGTGTGCGACTTCCGCTGTGGTAAAGGCTTCCTTGCGTTTTGCGGTGCCGGATGCCCGCATCTTTTCAGCAAGCCGGACCGGGTTGCGGCGCACAAGGTCATTGGCTTCTGCCTTTTGAAAGATCTGGTAGAGCATCCCTCGTGCCTTGCTGATGTAAGAATCCGAGCGGCCATCGCGCCGCATCCCTTTCAGGAAATTTTCAATGTCGATGGGGCGTATGACGGTCAAGGGGCGATGATAAAATCCCTCTTTGAGCATTTTCAGGCAGTATTTGTAGCTTTCCTGTGTCGTGGGAGCGATATTATCCTTGTGACCCTCGAACCATGTATCAGCCCAATCTTCAAAGTACAGGATCGTGTCCAACTGGACACCGCTGATAAGCGCATCCTGATACTCTTTCAGTTTGAGCTTGACCTCCTTCTGGGTCTTGCCGTAGAAGGTCTTGAAGCGCGGCGAACCATCTTTCTGGTAGCCGTCCATCATACGTAATTCCCAGCGACCATCGCTGCGGTGGCGAAGCGTACCCTCGCCGTGTGAACGTTTGCTTGGCATATTGCCTCCTTCCTGATGTCAAGTCGTTTCGGGAATAGTATAGAAAAAGAAACCTCTTGAATCAAGGATGTCAGATCAGCCATTTACGCTGTCCGTGATCCACTGAAGAAAACGGTCTTTGGGTACGACCATCCGCTTACCGATGTGGAGCGTGGGAAAGCCGTCCGAACGGAGCAGGATGTAAGCGTTGGCGCGGGAGATGCCCAGCGCAGCAGCGACATGATCGGCTGTCAGCGTGATAGGAAGCTGCTCATACGAAGTGAACTGAGAGCGCATAGAATACCTCTTTTCTCTATATGTTGTATTAAATGAATACAGGAACACTATATATTGCACTTTGATATGTAACAAGGGGCATCTGCGGTTTGCGGATGCCCCTTGTGTATATGGGAGATATGCCTGTGAATATCAGAATTTCATCGGCAGCGCGTCTTTTCTGCACTTGCCGTTGTAGGCGGTGCAGATGGGGAAAACGTATTTTTTCCATCCGCGCAGCTTTGCGGGGTCGTCCTGCCCGATGCGGTAAATATCGACCGGGTGGATGTTGCGCAGCGCACGGAGCAGCCGTTCTTCACTGAACTCGCCGTGGTACAGTTCCACAAAATGCATCATGCCTTTCAGAACAGAGGCCCGGAACGAATCGGGTTTGCCCTCCCATGCTGCCACGATGAGCCGCATCGTTTCACAGTAGAGCGGTTCGCCCATCTGCTTGTAGAGCCGGAAAGCCGTACCAACGCAGCCGATGCGGTAATCGGTCAGCTGCTGGCTGTCATAATTGAGGCTCAATCCCACCCGGTTGGTGGCTGCGAGAAACGCCTTGGAAATGGCATCGCCGCCCACCACCTTGGCACGGAGCTTGATGCCTGCCGTCAGCGGCGCAGAGAAGCCGTTCTGCTCGGCAAAGAGCAGGGCTTCCTGCTCCACGGTCATGCCCGTGTACACCTTGCAGAGGATCGGCAGATCCTTGCCGCCGTTGCGGAGGATGCGCCCCTCGATGGTGTGCTGCCCATCCGTTACGATGAACTGACCGTTACGGAAACTGACCTTCGGCTCGTTTGCCACATATTCGTTGAAGTGGGCGGCGATCAGTTCCACACGCTTGCGCTCCACACCACGCTGATACAGTTCGCGGGGATAGACCAGCTTGCTGCTGTGGATGACCATGAGCTGGTACGGCGGGTTGACATGGATGAAGGGATTGGTGTTGTCTTTCAGGCGCATCGCATTTCCTCCTTGATCCTCCAGATGTACGTTTCGGCTTCTTTCAGGATTTCAGCAACCTGCTGTTTACGCTTCGGGATGGTGAGCAGGCTGGGGTTAAACGTGAAGCTGTATTCCAGCCGCTGGATCATTGCGTGTACCGC
>NZ_JBBMEN010000012.1:0-73684 GCF_040096575.1 Faecalibacterium intestinale | reverse complement strand
TCGCAGAAAGCGGCGCTGCAACTGCTGTTTCCCTCCACGCCCCCTCCCGTGAAAATGGGGTTCAGGAAAGTCCGCAGACTTTCCTGAACCCCGAAATTATAAATAATTCTTCCGCTGATGATGCGCAGAGCAACGCGGAGCGCATTCAAAATCGTCCCGTTCTTCTGCGCCTTGCCACAGGCGGCGAAGCAGTGTATAATAGGCGCAGAACGCTACAACGCCGGAAACCCCGGCAGATACAGGAGGAAATGAAGATGAATAAACCGGTACTGGTCGTCATGGCTGCCGGCATGGGCAGCCGTTACGGCGGCATGAAGCAGATCGACCCGGTGGGCCCCAACGGACAGGTCATTATGGACTACTCCCTCTACGATGCCCGCCGCGCCGGCTTTGAGACCGTGATCTTTGTCATCAAGCACGAGATCGAGGATGCCTTCAAAGCTGCCATCGGTGACCGCGTGGCGAAAGCGATGAATGTGAAGTACGCTTTCCAGCAGCTGGAAGAGCTGCCCGCAGGTTTTGCCGTGCCGGAGGGGCGCGTAAAGCCTTGGGGCACCTGCCATGCCGTGCTGGCTGCAAAGCCCCTCATTGACGGCCCCTTTGCGGTCATCAATGCGGACGACTACTACGGCCCGGAGGCGTTTCAGGTGATGTACGATTACCTGTCCACCCACGCCGATGATGATTTCTACCGCTACTGCATGGTCAGCTATCTGCTGAAAAATACCCTGTCCGAGAACGGCAGCGTGGCACGCGGCGTGTGCATCAAAAACGAGGACGGCACCCTGCAAAGCGTGACCGAGCGCACCCGCATCGAGCCCTGCGGCGGCGGTGCACACTACACCGAGGACGGCGGCGAGAGCTGGGTAGACCTGCCCGGCGACACCCCCGTGAGCATGAACCTGTGGGGCTTCGGTAAAAGCTTTCTGGACGAGGCCGAGCAGCGCTTTGCGGGCTGGCTGACCGAGAATCTGCCGGTGAATCCCCTGAAGTGCGAGTACTTCCTGCCGCTGGTGGTGACCGAACTGATCGAGGAGAACAAGGCGAAAATCCAGGTGCTGCGCAGCACCGATAAGTGGTTCGGTGTTACCTACCGGGAGGATAAACCTCTGGTGGTGGATGCCATCGCCCGCAAGACCGCCGAGGGTCAGTACCCCGAGAAGCTGTGGGAGTAAATGCCCGCAATAGCGGAAAATTATTTTAACCAGAACAAAGTCGGACAGCCCGCAGGCTGCCCGACTTTGTGTTTTCATGGGGTGGAACGTATTTACAAAAACCGTTCCAGCTGGATGCGGTTATCCTCTTCAAAATCCTGCAGGCGCTGGGCAAGGCGCTTTGCGCCCGGGGCGGCGTTGGGGTAGTCCTTGCAGCTTTTCACGCAGTCCACCACCCCCATGCCGCTGCCCTGCGTGAGCATCTCCGCCAGATTGCGGGTAGATTTGTCCGTAAGGGTCTTGAGCCCGATGCCCATTTTCGTGTTCAGCTTTGCCATGGTGCTCTGCCCCTGCGCGCTGCCGCCGCAGGCTTCGATGGCAGTGTGTGCTTCCTGATTCAGCTGGTGATAGATGTTGCGCTGGCGCAGCAGTTCGGCCTTGAACTGCACATCGTTGGTCATGGGTAAAATCTGCTCCAAGGTGTTCTTACCCATCTCGGTGTTCTGCACCACCGCTTCCAGCAGGTTCAGGTTGTCGTTTTTCTGGTTTTCCATACAAAAAATCCCCCTTTGGCATCTATTATGTGCTCAAAGGGGGATTATATACGTTATTTCTCAGCAGATCTTATTGCCGCCGGAGATCTGGATGCCGCGCAGCCGCTCGTCACAGATGGCGTACAGACGCTGCCAGCAGTTGGCGGCGCTGTCCAGCTCGTCCAGCCCTGCCACCGCAACGCTCAGGGTGAAAGGCACCCGCTTCATCATACCCATGGAGGTGACGCACTCGTGGGGCATTTCGGCGTAGATGTTCCGCATCTGCTGTGCCAGCTGCCCGCCGTCCAAGTCCAGACAGCCCACCACAAAGGTGGTGCCGGTCAGGCGGCAGACGATCTGACTGCCCGGGATGTCGAAATACTTTTTCCACTGGTTTGCCACAAAGCAGATCAGCTGATCCATCACCGGCTGACCGTAGGTGTCCCGCAGCTGTGCGCCGTGATCCAGCGATATCAGTGCCACAGCGGCCTTGCGTCCCTGCTCCGCCCAGCGGTCCAGTTCGGCTGCGATCACGGTCTCCAGATAGCGGCGGTTGTACACGCCAGAAAGAAAATCGTGGTTCAGGTCCTCGCGGCACAGCTCCCGCTCGCGGGCGCTCATGCGCTCTTCCGGCAGCAGGTTGCCCGCCAGCGGGGCAGACATGGTGATCCGCCACAGCTTGCCGTCTGCCCGCACCGTGCGGTGCAGCACGCAGCTTACCCGGCCGTTGCACAGGGCATAGCTCACCTGTAAGCCCTCGTCCTGCCAGCCGGTGTCCTGTGGCAACTCGTCCAGCAATACCGTCTCAAACGCAGCCTGTGCGCCCTCGGCAAAGGCGCGCAGATTCTGCTCTGTCCATTCTCTGTCCATCTGTAATTTCCCCATCATCAGTACGCGCCGCCGCTTCCGACGGGCGAAATTCCAATTTTCCCACAAATCCGGGAACTTACGGCTATTATACCATTGAAATACAGATTTTTCCAGCAAAACGCACAAATTTTTACGGCAGTTTTTACAATTCTGTCAAATTGCTGATTCTTTCACGTTTTGAGCGTCTGCATTGCAACGGCAGTACACGGCGCACTCGGCTTCGATCTGTGCGGCAAGGGTTTTGGAGTCAAAACCGGCTTTGGCGCGCCATGCCCAGTTGCCGCCCAGCTTGCCCGGGGTGTTCAGGTGCGCTTCGGCACCCAGACCCAGCCAGTCGTACATGGGAATGATGGCTCTGTCCGCCACCGAGCCCAGCGCCGCCCGCAGCAGCGCGGTGCGCGCGGCGGCAGTCTTGACTGCTGCCACCTCCTTGGCGGTGGGCTTGCAGGAGGTCAGGTGCAGGTAGGCCGCAGCGGTGGCCTTTTCCTTTTTGGAAGCGCCGTTCTCCCACCAGTCGGTCAGGGTGGTGTTGTCGTGGGTGCCGGGGTAGACCACACCGTTCTTGACGTGGTTATGGGGCAGATACTCGTTGTCCCCGCCGCCGAAGGCGAACTGCAGCACCTTCATGCCCGGGAAGGTGCTGTCGGCCAGCAGCTTACGCACGCTGGGGAACAATTCGCCCAAGTCCTCGGCAATGATGGGCAGCTTGCCCAGTGCGGCTTCCAGTGCATCGAACAGCTCCATGCCGGGGCCGTTCTCCCACTTGCCGGTGCGGGCGGTGGTGCTGGTGGCCGGGATCGCCCAGTAGGTGTCGAAGCCGCGGAAGTGGTCGATGCGCAGCAGGTCGTAGATGCCCAGTGCGTGGCGCACCCGGCGCACCCACCAAGCGTAGCCGGTCTTTTTGTGGTACGCCCAGTCGTACAGGGGGTTGCCCCACAGCTGGCCGTCTGCGGAGAAGTAGTCCGGCGGGCAGCCTGCCACCCGGGCAAAGCGGCCGTCGGCATCCAGCTCAAACAGCTTGCCGCCCACCCATGCGTCCACCGAGTCGGCAGAGACGTAGATGGGGATATCGCCCAGGATCTGCACGCCCTTCTCGTTGGCATAGGCTTTGACCGCCTGCCACTGGACGCTGAACTTGTACTGCACAAACTTCCAGAAACCGATCTCCTCTTCGTTTGCGGCAGCAAAGGCAGCCAGCGCGGCCTTGTCGCGGCGGCGGTAGGGGGCGTTCCACTCCACCCAGTTCTTCATCTTGTTGGCTACCTTCAGCGCCATGTACAGGGCATAGTCCTCCAGCCAGTCCTCGTTGGCAAGGGTAAAGGCGTAGTAGTCGTCAGGGTAGTAGTAGGTGCAGCCGTGCAGCCCGGCGCACCGGCTGCGCCATGCGGCGTAGGCCTTGCGCAGCACCGCAAAGCGGCTGACGTACAAGGTGCCGTAGTCCACTTCCAGCGGGTCTTTGCCCCAGCTTTCTGCCTTGAGGTCTGCGGCGGTCAGCAGACCCTCTTTTTCCAGCGTTTCCAAATCCACAAAATAGGGGTTGCCCGCAAAGGCAGAGCAGCTCTGGTAGGGGCTGTCGCCGTAGCCGGTGGGGCTGAGCGGCAGCAGCTGCCAGATCGTTTGTCCTGCCGCAGACAGGAAATCCACAAATTGAAATGCCGCCTTGCCAAAGCAGCCGATCCCGTAAGGGCCGGGCAGACTGGATACCGGCATCAGAATACCACTTTCACGCATGATCCGTTACCTTCCTCGCTGTCAATTTTCGGGAATATTCGTTGTTTCCTATCATAACATAACCGCAAACTATTTTCCACAGGCAAAAATCGTGGTATACTGAAAAAGATGACGCTTTCAACTCCCTCAGTCAAAACCTGACGGTTTTGCCAGCTCCCTCTGGGAGGGAGCCTTTGGCATAGCGGGAAAGTTTGCGGCTAAACCGCGAAGCTGCTTGTCCGGGAGTACCCCTTCCGTCTGCTCCCGCTGGTCGCAGCCACCTTCCCCAAGGGGGCGGCTTTAGCGCTCCCGTAAGTTTTCCGTTTCACCCGGAAGCTTTACCGTACTGCCAAAGGCCCCATCTCCGAGGGGGCTGGCATCGCGCAGCGATGACTGGGGGAGTTAGCCGTCCCCTTGGGGAAGGTGGATTGCCGCAAAGCGGCAAGACGGAAGGGGTACTTTGGGCATTTTCAATCGTTCTATTTTACAGGAGGTACTCGCGCGATGCAGCGCACAGAAAAATACTTTGAGCAGGACGCTTTCCGCACCGAATGCGAAAGCGTCATCCTTGCCGCAGAGCCGGACGAAAAGACCGGCGGCGGGCGCATTGCGCTGGACGGCACGGTGTTCTACCCGGAGGGCGGCGGTCAGCCCGCCGACCGGGGCACTCTGACCCTGCCGGACGGCACGGTGCTGCAGGTGCTGGACGTCCACGAGCAGGCGGGTGTCATCTGGCATACGGTGGATGCCCTGCCCGCTGCCGCAGCGCCCGGCGCAGCCGTGACCGGCTGCATCGACTGGGACTGGCGTTTCGATAAGATGCAGCAGCACACCGGCGAGCATATCCTTTCCGGCATTCTGCACCAGATGTTCGGGGCGGAGAATGTGGGCTTCCATGTGGGCAGCGAGGTGGTGCGCATGGACACCAGCGTGCCCATCAGCCCCGAGGGGCTGCGGCAGGCAGAGCTTGCCGCCAACCGCATCGTGTGGCAGGATGTGCCGGTGCTCATCAGCTACCCCACCCGGGAGGAGCTTGCCGCCCTTGTCTACCGCTCCAAAAAGGAGATCGAGGGACAGGTGCGCATCGTGACCATCCCGGGTGCGGACGTCTGCGCCTGCTGCGGCACTCATACCCGCACCACCGGTCAGGTGGGGCAGATCAAGATCCTTGCCAGCGAGAACTACAAGGGCGGTGTGCGGCTGAGCGTGGTATGCGGTGCGCGTGCGCTGACGGCGGCGCAGGCCATGCGCGCCCGGCAGGCAGACATCGGCGCGCTGCTCTCTGCCAAGGCCGACCAGACCGCTGTGGCGGTACACCGCATATACGACGAGTATACTGCGCTTAAATTTACACACTTCGGACTGTGCAGCCAGCTGTTTGACGCCCTTGCGCAGCTGACCGCGCCCGATGCAGACGCCATCCGCACCCTGCCGGGGCTGGACCCGGACGGGCTGCACCGGCTGGCTGTCCGCCTGACCGAAGCCACCACCGGCCTGTGCGCCGCCCTGACCCCCACCGAAAAGGGCACCGGCTACTGCCTTGCCCGGCGGGACGGCGATGTGCGCGCCATGACCAAGGCACTGAACGCCGCCCTGAACGGACGCGGCGGCGGCAAGCCCGGCATCTGTCAGGGCAGCTGCGCCGCCACCCCGGAGCAGGTGGAAGCATTTTTGCGGGAGCAAAAATAAACTCCCCCAGTCACGGCTTCGCCGTGCCAGATGCCCCTTTTTGTCACCTGCGGTGACATCTTCCCCCGGAGCGGGGGAAGTCATCCTCTGAGATGGGGCCTCTGGCGAAACCGGAAACTTTATGATCTAAGGTAAAACCTTCCCTTCCTGCCAAAGGCTCCCTCCCAGAGGGAGCTGTCGCCGTCAGGCGACTGAGGGAGTTTCACACAACATCAAGGAGAACAACAAACTATGAGAATGCGTTTCAAACCCTATGCCCACGACGAACTGATGGCCGCGGATTTCCATGTGCACGAGCCCCTCATCTGGGGCGGCAAATGGCACGGCCAGTATGCCCGCCCGGAGCAGCCCTTTATTCTGGAACTGGGCTGCGGCAAGGGCGGCTTCATCTCCCAGCTGGCCTGCGCCCACCCGGAAAATAACTATCTGGGCATCGACATCACCGACAAGGTGCTCATCCTTGCCAAGCGCAAGATCGAAGCCGCCTATCAGGCAGCGGGACGTCCCATCGACAACGTAAAGATCATGAGCACCGATATCGAGCGCATCAAGGGCGTTATCACCCCGGAGGATGAAGTCAGCCGCATCTACATCAACTTCTGCAATCCGTGGAGCAAGAACGACTCCTCCCACAAGCACCGCCTTACCTACCCGCGCCAGCTCATCGCTTACCGCGAGTTCCTGAAAGACGGCGGCGAGATCTACTTCAAGACCGACGACGATGATCTGTTCCGGGACAGCGTGGAGTACTTCCCCGCTTCCGGCTACGACATCGAGTGGATCACCTACGACCTGCACGAGAACGAGCCGGCGTGGAACATCCGCACCGAGCACGAGGGAATGTTCACCGAGATGGGTATTAAAATCAAGGCGCTCATTGCCCGCAAAAAGCCCGGTGCCGACAGCGTGACATGGGTAGACCCCAAGGTGCTCAAGCGGATGGCGCGGGAAGCTGCCGCCGAAGCCGCCGCACAGGAAGGCGAAGGAAATGTCTGACCCCTGTGAGCTGTGCCTGAATAATGTTCAGGACGAATACGGCAGCTACTACTGCGCACAGGGCGCTGCGCTGGACGAGGACGAGATGGCGCGCTATCTTGCGCACAATACCGCTGCCTGTCCCTTTTTTGAGCCGGGGGACGAATATAAGATCGTATCCAAACAGAACTGAAGAACGGAGGTGCTCATGGTTAGTTTTCTCACCGGGACTATGGTATGCGGGTTCTCGCTGTACCATATTCTGGCCTATTTCCTGATCTATTCCTGCATGGGCTGGTGTCTGGAGGTCATCTATGCCGCCGCCACCACCGGTCAGCTGGTGAACCGGGGCTTTTTGAATGGCCCGGTCTGCCCCATCTACGGCTTTGGCATGATCATTGTGCTGTTTGCGCTTACGCCCTTGCAGCACAGCGTCCTGCTGCTGTATCTCGGCGGCGTCATCCTGCCCAGTGCGCTGGAGCTGGTGGGCGGCTGGGCACTGTATAAGCTCTACCACACCCGCTGGTGGGATTACAGCGATTTCCCCTTTAACATCGGGGGCTATATCTGCTTGGAATTCTGCCTGCTGTGGGGCGTGGGCACGCTGGTGGTCATGCGCATCGTGCACCCGGTGGTGGCGGACCTTGTAGCCCTCATCCCGCCCTTTGTGGGGGTCATCCTCATGTGCTTTCTGTACGCCGTGTATGCGGTGGACGTGGTGGCTACCGCCATTGCTGCCTCTGCGCTGGCCGATACGCTGGACACCATGGAGCAGCTGGGCGACAGCATCCACGCCGTCAGCGATGCCATGACCCAGCTGCTGGGCACCACCACCCTGACCGCCGACCAGAAACTGGACGAGGGACGGCTGCAATTCAAGCTTGCCGCCGCCGAGGCGCGGGACGCCGCCGGAAAACGCCCCTCTGCCCGTGAGACCATGGCCGCCATCCGCACCAAGGCCGCCGAAGCCAGCGAAGCCGCCCGCCGCGCCAGCGAGGACGCCCGACTGAACGCTGTCGAAGCCGCCAACGCCGCCCGTCTTGCTGCCAAAGGCACTGCCGAGCGTGCTGCTGAATTGTTGCAGCTGGAACAGCTGGCGGCAGAGCTGCAGCAGCGCAGCGAGGAGATGCAGGCGCAGCTGCTGCGCACGCCCCGCATCGTGGGTCCCCGCCGTATGCTGCGTGCCTACCCGAAACTCCGGCACGGCAAAAAGCTGCGCAGTCTGCCCACATTGCGGGAGATGCTGCACCGCGCCGGGCAGGACGACACCGCGCAGAACGACAACAAGGAAACCAAATGACCCCCATGCCGCACCGGCACTGCCGTGTGTGGCATTTTTGTTGCACTTTGCTCGAATAATGTTGTTAGAAAGTGTGAAAAACCTATTTCAAAACGGCTTAAACCGTGTTATACTGATTACAAAGTATACCAATTGACCGCAATCGACTTGTCCGTATTGAATCTATCCAAATTGTGAGGAATCGTCATGTCAGAGGAACGGAAGACCAAAACAGATGCTGCCGCACCGGCATCTGCTGCGTTACAGCGGATCGACCGCAAGGACGCATTTTTACAGGCCCTGCATACATTCCTGACCGCGCATCAGGGAACGGAATGGGCTGTCGCCGCTGTGGATATCCAGCACTTCAAGCTTTATAACGAGCTTTACGGCACCGAAAAGGGCGATGTTCTGCTGGAGACTATGGCAAACTGTCTGCTGGGCTACAGCAAGCAGACCGGCTATCCTGTGGGCTATTTTGGAAATGATGACTTTTTCCTGTGCCTGCCGGACGAAAAAGCCGAGCAGACCGCCGTGCTTGCCACGCTGCAGGCGTGCATGGCTGCCGGCAGACAGGACGTCACCTTCTTTGTGGTAATGGGCGTGTGCCCCGTGCAGGCAAACCCCGGTGCGGATGCCGCCACCCTGTGCAACTATGCCCAGATCGCCGGTGTAACGACGGACAGCGGCTACCTGCACCGCTTTGAGCCCACCATGCTCAACGAGCTGAAAGAACAGCAGCAGCTGCTGGGTGAGCTGGAGCGCGCACTGGACAACCACGAATTCTGCTTCTTTTTGCAGCCCAAGTGTAACAGCATCACCCGCGCCATCGTGGGTATGGAAGCGCTGGTGCGCTGGAACCACCCCACCCGGGGCTGTGTCCCCCCCGCCGAGTTCATGCCGCTGCTGGAGCGCACCGGCCTTGTGACAAGGCTGGACCAGTACATCTGGGAATCTGTCTGCCAGACCCTGCAGAAGTGGCAGGAAAGCGGCAGCAACCTTGTGCCGGTGTCGGTGAACGTTTCGGTGCAGGATATCCTGAACCTGGATGTGCCGCAGATCTTTGCAGATCTGGTGGAAAAATATAAGCTGGAGCCAAAGCTCCTGCTGGCTGAGATCACCGAGACCATGGTGGCCGAGGACACCCAGATGGTGGAAAACGCCATTCAGGGACTGCACCGCAAGGGCTTCTCGGTGATGATGGACGATTTCGGCAGCGGGTATTCCTCGCTGAATATGCTCAAGGATACCAACGTCGATGCCATCAAGCTGGACATGAAGCTCATCGACATGAATCAGGAGAACCGCAGCAAGGGCGTGCAGATCGTGGAGTCGGTGGTGGATATGGCGCACCGGCTGAACCTGCCCATTATCGCCGAGGGCGTGGAGACCCCGGAGCAGGTGTCCATGCTGCAGGCGGCGGACTGCCTGTACTCGCAGGGCTACTATTTCTTCAAGCCCATGCCGGTGGAAAACGCCGAAAAACTGCTGGCAGATCCCACCAATCAGGATTACTGGGATCTGCGCCGCGACCTGATGCGCCGCGACCGCCGGGTGGAAAACCCGGGCACCGAAAAGACTGCGCTGGCCTTGCAGGCCTACCAGATCTTTACCGACAACGTGCTGGAGATCTCGCTGCTGAACCTTGCCACAGGTGTGTACCGGGTGATCAAGCGGGACGCCCGCCTGCCCGGCGCAGATCTGGAAAAAGAAGAGGATTTTGTCAACTACTGCGACCGCATGGTGAACGAGAAGATCGTGCACGAGGAGGACGCAGACCTGTTTTTGGAGCAGACCGATCTGGAAGCCTTGCGCTCTGTGCTGTACCACGCCACTGCGCCGGAGTTCTACCGCTACCGCGAGAACGTGTCCGGTCAGTACGTCTGGGTCACCACAGAGGTGCTGCCCTGCCGGGGCTGCTGCGCCCAGAACCCATGGGCGACCGTGCTGGTGCGCAACGACGCACAGGCCGACCAGCTCAGCGAGGAGCTGGACTTCTCTTACAGCCACGACACCCTGACCGGCCTTGCCAACCGCAGCCGGTACGAAGCCGACCTGCGGGAGCTTCCCCACAGCGGGTACGAATCCGTGGTGTGCACCTACATTGATGTAGTCGGGATGCACGAGGTGAACGAGCATCTGGGACACCGCAGCGGCGACACCCTGCTGTGCTGCTTGGCAAACGCCGCCCGCAAGTTCTTTGCCACCAGCCGGGTGTACCGCATTGGCAGTGATGAATTTATCATCCTTACCCCCAACGAGCCGCCTTACAGTGTGTGGAGCACCGCAGACCGGATGCGCGCCTTCCTGAAGGAAAAGGACTACGCCATCTCGGTAGGCATCCAGCAGACCACCGACCTGCGCCGTGTGGACGAGGCCGTGGCCAAGGCCGAGGCTGCCATGCGGCAGGACCGGCAGACCTACTACGAGCACAACGGCCGTGCCCGCCAGCTGGAAGGCCTGAACGAAAAGATGGAGCGCACCCTGCAGGAAAAGCGGGACGCCGAGCACTTTTTGAAGGTGCTTGCCCCCAAATACAAGACCGTAATCGTGGTGGACTTGCAGGAGGACACCGTGCGCCCCGTTATTGTGCCGGACGACTTCCAGTCCGTTCTGGACACCTGCGGCGGCTCTTTCCGCGCTGCGTTGACCAACTACCGCGACACGTTGGTAGCGCCCGAGGACAGAGAAAACTTTGCAAAGTTGTTCGATTTCGGCCTTGTGCGCAGCACCGTGTTCAGCAGCAACCTGCTGGAGCACCGCTACCGCAAGACGGATGGCCGCAGCTTCTGCATCCGTGTGACCCCCTACTCCCGCAGCGGCTCCCATATCAACGAGGTGCTGTGGATCTTCGCAGATGAAGATGTAGAGTAAAAAGTGTTTAAAAAACGATCCTCACGGCTTTCGGCCGTGAGGATCGTTTTTTCATGAATGCCCGCCGTCTTGCAAAAGTACCGGGATGTGCTATAATAGAAATCACTTATTTCATACAATATATGTGGGTATATGGGCGCACCGCCCGCTGAACCCGCAAAGCAAGGAGCTTTTCTATGCAGCATCTGTCCCGAACCGTTTCTCCCGCCCTGCCGCACCCCTGCCTGCGGGCGCTGTGGGCGGCTTTTCCGCAGACCATCCCGGTGCTGGCGGGTTATTTTGTGCTGGGGCTGGGCTACGGCATCTATGTGCAGTCCTTGGGGCTGCCGGTGTGGATGCCCATGCTCATGGGCACTGTCGTGTACGGCGGCTCGCTGGAGTTCGTGCTGGCAAGTTTGCTGCTGGGCGCGTTCTCGCCGCTGTCGGCCTTTTTAATGGCGCTGATGATTCAGGCGCGGCACCTGTTCTACGGCCTTGCCATGCTGGAACGCTATAAGGGCTACGGCTGGCGCAGCTTTTACATGATCTTTGCCATGAGCGACGAGACCTTTTCCATCACCTGCTCGGCAACGCCGCCGGAAGGGGTGGACAAGGGCTGGTTTATGTTCTTCATCACCCTGCTGGATCAGCTTTACTGGGTGGGCAGCGCCGGGCTTGGGGCTGCGCTGGGCACCGTACTGCCCTTCAGCACCGAGGGCGTGGATTTTGTCATGACCGCAATGTTCACGGTCATCTTCCTGAACCAGTGGGAAAAAGATCAGCAGCACGGCAGTGCCCTGATCGGGCTTGCCGTGCCGCTGGTATGTCTGGCAGTATTCGGTTCCGGCAGCTTTCTGCTGCCGTCCATGGCTGGCATTCTGGTGCTGCTGCTGGCTTTGCGCCGTCCGATGGAAAAAGCAGCCGGGGAGGTAGAAGAATGACAGCAGTTCAGATGGGGCTTACCATTGCGGTGTGCACCGCCGCCACCATGCTTACCCGTTTTTTGCCGTTTCTGATCTTTTCCAGCAAGGAGCAGCAGCCGCCGGAGGTGGTGCGGTATCTGGGGCGGGTGCTGCCCGCCGCCATCTTCGGGATGCTCATCGTTTATTGCCTGAAGGGCGTTACCCCGTTCTCCGGCAGCCACGGCATCCCGGAAGCGCTTGCGCTGCTGGCAACCATCGCGCTGCACAAGTGGAAGCACCAGACCCTGCTCAGCGTAGCCGGGGGCACCCTTTGCTATGTACTGCTGGTGCAGCTGGTATTCTGAAAAAAGCAGCTCAGTGGTAGAAGGTGTCAAAGTTCACCTGACGGTAGAACCGCTGCTGCAGCTGGTCAAAGCTTTCGCAGTTCTGCGCCAGCAGCCACATACTTTTGGTCACCACGGCCTCGATGGTCATATCGTGGGCTTCCAAAAAGCGGAAGCGGTTGCGCACCCGCTTGCCCACCTCGTACACGCCCACATCGCTGCCCTCGTAGGTGACCTGCGTGGTCATGATGAGCACCTTGTGGGTGGTCTCGTAATCGCCCAGCCCGGCGGCAAAGGCGTCCATCAGCTGCTGCGGGATGCCGCCCACGCCGAAGCTTTCTACGATGACGCAGTCGTACAGACGGAAGATCTCCGGGATAAGCGCCGGGGACATCCCCGGCGTCAGCTTGAGCAGGAACACCCGGCTGTCCAGCGTGCGGCTGAACTCCACTGGCCCGGTGGGCCACGGCGAGGGGATGTACCGCACCAGCCGGTCGCCCTGCACCAGCGCCAGCTCCGGGAAGTTGACCGACGCAAAGGCGTCGTAGCTGATGGTCTTGTTCTTTTTGGCGCGGGTGCCCGCGATGACGTGCCCGCCGAACACCACCATCACGCCCCGGCTGCCCGGGTCGATGGCGCAGACTACGCTGTCCCGCAGGTTTTTCTTGGCATCCGTGATCTCGTTGGAGATGGGCTGCTGTGCGCCGGTAAGGATGATGGGCTTATCCGCATTTTGAATCAGATAAGAGAGCGCCGCCGCAGAATACGCCAGCGTATCCGTGCCATGGCAGATGATAAAGCCATCGTATAAGGCATAGTTTTCCTGAATGGCGCGTGCCATCATGAGCCAGTGCTCCTGCCCGAGGTCGGTGCTGTCGATGCTGCACAGCGCCAGCGTTTCCGGGCAGCACAGCTCCTTCAATTCCGGCAGATGGGCAAGCAGTTCCTCGCTGGTAAGCACGGGCTTTAACCCCTGCTGGGTGCGCACGCTGGCAATGGTGCCGCCGGTGGTGATAAAAAGCAGACGTTGTTTGGACATAAAGCAAAAGCCCCCTGTGGCAGAAATTTCAACATGACAACAGTATAGCACACGCCCCGGGGCTTGAACAGTGCCCGCCGCTCAAAAAGTTTTTGCGACCCGGTCACAGAAATCTGCGCGGCTTTGGTGTATAATAAGGGCAATGAACCATGCAAAGGAGCAACACCATGTCCAACATTGTTATTGTAGGTTCCGGCCCGGCGGGGGTGTCCGCCGCTTTGTACGCCGTGCGCGCCGGGGTGCAGACCACCGTGCTGACCAAGGGTTCCGGGGCGCTGGCGCGCGCCGAAAAGATCGAAAACTATTACGGCTTTGCCCAGCCGGTCTCCGGGCCGGAGCTGGAACGCCGCAGCATCGAGAACGCCCGGCGGCTGGGGGTGCAGTTCGTGCAGACCGAGGCCGTGGGGCTGACATGGACCGACCGCCTGACCGTGGAAACGCTGGCGGGCGCGTACCCGGCAGACGCGGTCATTCTGGCCACGGGCGCTTCCCGCGCCGTGCCCCGCATCCCGGGGCTGACCGGGCTGGAAGGGCACGGCGTAAGCTGGTGCGCCGCCTGCGACGCCTTTTTCTACCGTGGAAAGGACGTGGCGGTGCTGGGCAGCGGCGAGTACGCCCTGCATGAGGTGCAGGCGCTTTTGCCGGTGGTGAAAAGCGTCACCCTGCTGACGGACGGCGCAGCCCTGACCGCAGATTTCCCGCCCGAGGTGACCGTCTGCACCCAGAAGGTGGAAGCCATTCTGGGCGAACAGACCGTCACCGGCGTGCAGCTGGCAGGCGGTGCGGTGCGGGAGGTATCCGGCGTGTTCGTGGCGCTGGGCGTGGCGGGCAGCACCGCACTTGCCCGGAAGCTGGGCGCTGCCGTAGAGGGCAGCCGCATCGTGGTGGATGACAAAATGCAGACCACCGTGCCCGGCCTGTACGCCGCCGGCGACTGTACCGGCGGGCTGTTACAGGTGGCAAAAGCGGTCTATGAGGGCGCGCTGGCGGGCACGGAAGCCGCCAAGGCGCTGCGAAAGGGGTGAGCCGTATGGCAGAAACATCTCCGCACGCCCGGTGTCTGGCCTGTGCGTTCCCGTTCTGGGAGCAGCTGACCCCGGAAGAGCAGGAGCGGCTGTGCCGCTTTACCCGCCCGGTGCACTACGCCAAGGGTGCCCGGGTGCACAGCCCGCTGGAAAGCTGCGTGGGCATTCTGCTGCTGCGCAGCGGGCAGCTGCGCTCCTATCTGCTGTCCGAGGACGGCAGAGATGTGACGCTGTACCGCCTGTTCGGCGGGGAGGTGTGCATCCTGTCCGCCTCCTGCGTGATGGATGCGGTGAACATCGACCTTTACATCGACGCCGAGGAGGACACCGAAGCGCTGTGCATCAGCGCGGGCATCTTCCGGCAGCTGATGCAGGAGAACGTCTATGTGCGCTGCTACGCCTACCAGATGACGGCAGAGCGCTTTTCCGACACCATGTGGACGATGCAGCAAATTCTGTTCATGAGCGCCGACCGGCGGCTGGCGATCTTTTTGACCGATGAGCTTGCCAAGACCGGCGGCGAGGATGTCCGCATGACCCACGACCAGATGGCAAGGTACATGGGCTCTGCCCGCGAGGTGGTGAGCCGGATGCTCAAATACTTTGCGCAGGAGGGCTGGGTGCGGCTGTACCGCGGCGGCGTGCAGGTGCTGGATAAGCAGAAGCTGCAGGCGCTGGCAAGAGGAGAGTAAGAATAAAAAAACAACACCGGAGCATCCGAAGATGCTCCGGTGTTGTTTTATGTCAGAAGGATCATCAGGCCTTCTCAGAGGGCTTGCTCAGGTCTACGCTGCGGATGATCTTGCGCACCGGCAGGATGCTCTTGGCGTTCATGGACAATTCGTCCACGCCCATGCGCAGGAAGGTCTCGGTCAGGGCGGTGTCAGCGCCCAGTTCGCCGCAGATGCCTACCCAGATGCCGTGGCGGTGACCGGCTTCAATGGTCATCTTGATGGCGCGCAGCACGGCGGGGTGGTGCGGGTTGAAGAAAGGCTCCAGCTTTGCGTTCTGGCGGTCCAGTGCACAGGTGTACTGGGTCAGGTCGTTGGTGCCGATGGAGAAGAAGTCGCACTCGGCGGCCAGCTCGTCCGCGATGAGCACGGCGGCGGGGGTCTCGATCATGGTGCCCACTTCAATGTTCTGTCCCATCTTGACGCCCTCGGCGGTCAGCTCGGCGCGACACTCTTCCAGAACAGCCTTGGCGTCCTGCAGTTCCCGCAGGCTGGTGATCATGGGGAACATGATGCTCATGTTGCCGTAGGCGGAAGCACGCAGCAGCGCGCGCAGCTGGGTCTTGAAGAAGTCCTTGCGGGTCAGGCAGATGCGGATGGCGCGGTAGCCCAGCGCGGGGTTATCCTCGTGATCCAGCTTCATGTAATCCACGGTCTTATCTGCGCCGATATCACAGGTGCGCACAACGACCTTGCGGGGTGCAAGGCTTTCCACCACCTGCTTGTAAGCCTCGAACTGGTAGTCCTCGGTGGGGAAGTCCTTGCAGTTCAGGTAGACGAACTCGGTGCGGAACAGACCTACGCCGCCGGCGTCGTTCTGCTGCACAGCGCCAACATCGCCCATGCCGCCGATGTTGGCAAACACATTGATGGTCTTGCCGTCCAGCGTGGTGTTGGGCTTGCCCTTCAGCTCCTGCAGCAGAGCCTGCTTTTTCTGGTCCTCCTGCTGGCGCTTTTTCAGGCTCTTGAGCAGGTCGGGGGTGGGGTCCACATACACACAGGCGTTGTAGCCGTCCACCACAGCCATCTTGCCGTCCCAGTCCTCCTGAATGTCCTTGCACTGGATCAGGGCGGGGATGTTCATGCTGCGTGCCAGAATGGCGGTGTGGCTGTTGGAGCTGCCCTCGCGGGTGATAAAGCCCAGCAACAGGCTCTTGTCCATGCGCACGGTCTCGGAGGGAGCCAGATCCTCGGCTACCAGAATGCTGGGCTCGGTGCCCTGCAGGGAAGCGTTGTCCACCCCCTGCAGAATGTCCAGCATGGCCTGCGCAATGTCCAGCACATCCGCGCTGCGGGCCTGCAGATACGGGTCGTCCATGGCAGAGAACACCGCAGCCTGATTGTTGCCGGCGGTCTTGACGGCGTACTCGGCGCACATCTTCTGCCCGTTGATGATCTCCTTGATGGCATCCACAAAGTCGTCGTCATCCAGCATCATGGCGTGGATGTTGAACACCTCGGCAATGTCCTCACCGGCTTCTGCCAGTGCCTTTTCGTACAGGGCGGTCTGCTGCTCAATGGCCTTCTGGCGGGCAGCTTCAAAACGCTCCAGTTCTGCGGCGGTATCTGCCACGGGAGCGGTGGAAATCGCGGTATCTTTTTTCTTATAGATCTTCAGCTTGCCAATGGCGATGCCATTGAGCACGCTTTTGCCGGTGCCTACCTGCATAGCACGTTCTCCTTCCACTTACAGCCGGGGCATACAGCGCCCGGCATTTTGTCAAAAAAGCCCCCGCAGTTTTCCCGCGAGGGCTCGGCTTTTACGCCGCGGCTCAGACGTTCTCGCTCAGGAACTTCTGGATGGCCTCTGCGGCTGCTTCTTCATCATCGCCTTCGACCTTGATGGTCACGGTCTCGCCCTGCTTGACGCCCATGCCCATCAGAGCCATCAGCTTGCGCATATCGCAGCTCTTGCCGTCCTTCTCGAGGGTAGCGGTGCTTGCAAAGCCCTTCACGGTCTTGACCAGCAGACCGGCGGGACGGGCATGGATGCCGCAGGCATCCTTAACAGTGTACTGAAATTCCTTCATAATCATTTTCTCCTTACTTGATCCCTCTGCCCGGACTGCACATTCAGTCCCGGAGCATGGCTTTGCCAATGGGGATTGGTATACTACTATTATAAACCCGTCCCGGTATTTTTGCACCGTTTCATATTGCCGATTTTTACAAGAATTTTTTGTTATATTTGAACATACGGATGCGACAAAAATCCGTGTTTTGTCTAATTTTTGTCGAATCGTTTGTAAAAACTAGGCAGTTTGTGCAACTGCCGGACAAGAGCTTAAAAAAGGTCGTTTTTCCCCCGGATGCCGTCCCTATTCCACGGGGTACCCTTCTGCGTCCAGCGGCAGCTCGGTGTAGGGCGCTGCCTGCGGGGCGGCTTCGGGCGCTGTCTCCGGCTCGCCGGAGGTCTGCTGTGCGGTGCTGTCGGTCAGCTGCTCATCGTGCCGCTCGCCCCAGTCGCCGCTGTAATCCTCGCCGGAGGTCTGCTTTGCCAGCTCGTTCTGGGCGTCCTGCAGCCCCAGCACCGTGCCGGAGGGCTTTTCCAGCAGATACGCGCCCACGGCTTTCTTTTTGTACACCAGCAGCACCCCGTAGCGGCTGGTCTCGCCGCTGCTTGCCGCCGGGAGCAGCGCCGACCATTTTTCCACCGTTTTGCCCTTGTAGCGGGCAAGATCCATGCCGCTTTGCTGCACCACCCCGTTGAAAGCGGAAAAGCTGTCGTCCCACTTGCGGGGAATTTTGACCTTATCCGCCGTAATGGACGCGCCGTCCACCTCCAGCCCGTAGCCGGTGAACCATGTCTGGATGTCCTGCGCGCTCTCGATACGGTTCACCGGGGCAGCTACTGCCACCGTCCGGGTACTGATGAATCGTCCCAGCATGGCGCTGAACACCACCAGTGCGCAGCACGCCGCCCCTGCTCCCAGTTTTTTCAGGCTCGTCTTGCTCAGTGTTACCACAAACATATCCCCATGCCTCCCCGCCATTTGCGCTTGCATACTCTGCCACCAGCTTATGCACAAAAACAGGGGAGTATGCCCTGTTTTTGCGGCAGGGGGGACGATTTAGAATGTGCTCCGCTGCGCTCTGCACATCATCAGCGGAATAATTATTTTAAATTTCGCGTTTGTCGCGCTCTGCGGAGCGCTCCAAACGCATTTTCACGAGTGGGGTCGTAAAGACAAGCAGCAGATGTTTACCGATTTGTCCCTCCCTGTGAAAAAGGGTTTCAGGAAAGTCCGCAGACTTTCCTGAAACCCAAAATAAAAAATATTCTTTCCGCTGAATATGGCCAAAGCGCACGCGGCGGCCATTTAAAATCGTCCCACGGCAAGAAAAAAACTGCTGCACAGAGCGTGTGCAGCAGCCTTTGGGTTGTTACCCGATATAGCTGATATTGGCGTCCAGCTCGCCGCTGTAACCGTTGATGCGGGCTTTCTCGGTGCCCTGCCACAGATCACAGCCGATGGGGCTGGAGGAGACGCCGTAGTGGGCGTTCCAGATGGTGTAGCGGCTGCGCAGGGTGTTGTAGTCCACCCGCTTGCGGTACCATGTGGTGGAAGCGTACACGCCGGGCTTGTAGCCCAGCTCCTTTACCCGCTCGCAGAAGGCGATGGCGCACTTGGTGCGATCCTCAACGCCCAGACCGTCAGCGCGACCGGTGCCGCCCGGAGCGGTGGAAGCCTCGGTGTCATAGAAAATGGGGTAGTCCAGCATCCGGCCGTTCAGCGCCCAGTTGCAGCCCTCGGCCTCCTCCTGCGCTTCGGCCTCGTTTACGGCCTGCGTAAAGAAATACACGCCCACCTTCAGTCCCGCGTTGCGGGCATTGGTGAAGTGCTCTTCGAACATGGGGTCCTTGACCAGGTTTCCCGCAGCACCGTAGCCACGGTAGCCGATGCGGATGATGACGAAGCTCACGCCGGATTTTTTGATCTTGTTCCAGTCCAGCCCGGACTGATACTTGGACACGTCGATGCCAAAGGTCACGTTGTCCTGCTTTACGCCGTTGGCATCAAAATAATACAGCTTGCCGTCAATGGAGCGCAGACCGGTGACCTTTTTGTTGGTGTCCTGCGCGTAGTAGTAGGTCTTGCCGTTCTCGGTGCGCCAGCCGGAGTAGGCGGGTTCTTCTTCCTTGTCTTTGGTGCCGAACAGCCAGTTGAACAGCCACCGGAAAAAACCGTTTTCATCGGTCAGGTCGATGCACTGTGCTTCGGCATCCTCCAGCGCGCCGGAATCCAGTGCCTGCTGGATCTGCTCCGGGGTCAGCAGCACGCTGCCCTCCGGGGTGTGCTGGCTGGCGGTGTCGTTCTGGGCGGTGCCGTCCGCTGCGGGAGCCTGCGGGTCCTGTGCGGCCAGCTCCGGGGTCTCCTCCAGCAGCATGGCGGGGGAGTTCTCCTCTTCCAGTGCGGCGTCCCCGGCGGGCTGCGCCGGGGCTTCCGGTGCTTTGGCGGTTTCTTCCGGTGCAGACGGGGCGGTTTCAGTGGTTTCCGGCTTTTCTGTCTGTTCCGGGGCGGGCGCAGTCTGCTGCGGCTGTGCGGCGCTTTCTGCTGCCGGCTCCGGGGCGGCGGTCACTGTGCTCTCCGCTGCTGGAGCAGGGTCGGCTGCTGCCGGGCTGCTTGCCTGCGGTACCTCGGCGGTGATGTGGGGCACGACTGCACCCACGGTCAAAGTCTCCGGCTGTGCAGACAGCAGGGTCGCTGCCCCTGCGCCGCCCACAGCCAGAACCAGCGCCATGGTCAGCGCTGCAACGGCTGCCGCCGCTTTGCGGCGGGCTGTGCCGGATCGGTCAAATCGTTTTTTCATCTGTCGTCTCTGCCTCCGAATCTCCCGGTGGTGCAGCGTAGCGCTGCCCGGGTCTTTGCCCCCTTGCCCGGGGCGGGCCTGCTTTTATTCCACGCCGCCCATGGATTCAGGATAAAAAGGACGGCGGATGATAACTTTACGTTTCCTTTAGTATACACCCGCACGCGGGGAGCAGTCAACGGCACAGCGGGCTTCTACACAAATTCTCCACCGGGGCAGTGTGTCGGAAAATGTTCCAAATGGAATACGTTCCGGCAGGGCAGAACATTGCACAAAGCCGAAATTTCACATTTTTTCCAGCAACCCCTTGCTGTCTTGACAGGTGTATGGTATGATACAGGGCATACGTTCGTAACTTTAACGATCTGTTTTGGATAGAAAGGCAAGTTTTATGTCGAAGCTGAAAGAATTTTTGGCGCGGAAAGATATCGTCATCTCTCCGCAGCGTTACCTCATTGACGCGTTGGGCGCAATGGCACAGGGTCTGTTCGCCAGCCTGCTGATCGGCACCATCATCAAGACGGTGGGTCAGCAGACCGGTCTTGCCCTGCTGGTGGATCTGGGCGGCTACGCCACTGCCATGAGCGGCCCCGCCATGGCCTGTGCCATCGGCTGGGCACTGCACTGCCCGCCGCTGGTGCTGTTCAGCCTGATCACCGTGGGCTACTCGGCCAATGCGCTGGGCGGCGCAGGCGGCCCGCTGGCTGTGCTCATCATTGCCATTGTGGCGGCAGAGCTGGGCAAGGCCGTGAGCAAGGAGACCAAGGTGGATATCCTTGTCACCCCGCTGGTGACCATCTTTGCGGGCGTCGGGCTGTCCATGCTCATCGCCGCCCCCATCGGTGCAGCCGCAAGTCAGGTGGGCACCCTGATCATGTGGGCCACCGAGCAGGCTCCGCTGGTCATGGGCATTCTGGTGTCGGTCATCGTGGGCGTGGCGCTGACCCTGCCCATCTCCTCCGCTGCCATCTGCGCCGCACTGGGTCTGACCGGCCTTGCAGGCGGCGCTGCCGTGGCAGGCTGCTGCGCCCAGATGGTGGGCTTTGCCGTGATGAGCTACAAGGAGAACGGCGTGGGCGGCCTTGTCAGTCAGGGTCTGGGCACCAGTATGCTGCAGATGGGCAACATCATCAAGAACCCCCGCATCTGGATCGCCCCCACGCTGGCCAGTGCCATCACCGGCCCGCTGGCTACCTGTCTGTTCCACTTTGAGATGAACGGCGCGGCGGTGTCCTCCGGCATGGGCACCTGCGGTCTGGTGGGTCAGATCGGCGTTTACACCGGCTGGGTCAGCGACATTGCCGCCGGTACCAAGGCCGCCATCACCCCCATGGACTGGGCTGCTATGGTGCTGCTGTGCTTTGTGCTGCCCGCCGTGCTCAGCGTGGTGTTCTGCGCGGTGGAGCGCAAGCTGGGCTGGATCAAGGAAGGCGATTTGAAGCTGAACTAAATAGTTATAGTTAAACCACCGGAGCATCTGCGGATGCTCCGGTGGTTTTGTTTGTAGGGGGACGAACTCCCCCAGTCACGGCTGCGCCGTGCCAGCCCCCTCTGGGATGGGGCCTTTGGCATGGTGGCACAGTTTCCGGCTAAACCGCAAAGTTTGCCGCTACCGCTGAAGCCTTCACCCCTTGGGGGGAAGGTGGCGCGCAGCGCCGGATGAGGGGTAATTTGCCGTAAGCTGCTGCTTGCCTGCGCCCTCATCCGTCTGCTCACTGCGTTCGCATCCACCTTCCCCCGACCGGGGGAAGGCTTTAGCGCACCCATAAGCTTTATGGTTTGACCGCAAACTTTACCGCCGCGCCAGAGGCTCCCTCCCCGAGGGAGCTGGCAAAGCCGTCAGGCTTTGCCTGAGGGAGTCCCCGCAATACCCCATGAAAAAATACACTCAAATTGCATAAAAAGCGCATATATTTAAAAGTATTTGCATAAAGATACAGATTAAACCAAAAGAAAAGCGAAACGGGCGCTATGTTTGGCAGTTTTTAGCATTGACGGAAAACCCGCACTGCGTATAATAAAAGCATCAACCGCAAACGAAAGACAGAGGATGCGAAGGGAAATGCGCATCAGAGAACAAAAGTGTATTTTTATTAAAAGGAGCGCGTTTATCATGAAAAAGGAAAACATCAAAAAAGTCGTGCTGGCTTACTCCGGCGGTCTGGATACCTCCATTATCATTCCCTGGCTGAAGGAAAACTACAACAACTGCGAGGTCGTTGCTGTTTCCGGTGACGTGGGTCAGGGCACCGAGCTGGACGGTCTGGAAGAAAAGGCCAAGGCTACCGGCGCATCCAAGCTGTATGTGCTGGACCTGAAGAAGGACTTTGTGGAGAACTACATCTTCCCCACCCTGAAGTTCGGCGCGAAGTACGAGGACTACCTGCTGGGCACCAGCTTTGCACGTCCGTGCATCGCCAAGGCGCTGGCAGACATCGCCATCAAGGAGGGTGCAGATGCCATCTGCCACGGCTGCACCGGCAAGGGCAACGATCAGGTGCGTTTTGAGCTGACCCTCAAGGCACTGTGCCCGGATATGGCCATCATTGCTCCGTGGCGTGAGTGGGACATCGAGAGCCGTGACGAGGAGATCGACTACGCCGAGGCGCACAACATCCCCCTGAAGATCAACCGTGAGACCAACTACTCCAAGGACAAGAACCTGTGGCATCTGAGCCACGAGGGTCTGGATCTGGAGAACCCCGCCAACGAGCCCCAGTACAATAAGCCCGGCTTCCTGGAGCTGGGTGTCAGCCCCGAGCAGGCACCCGATGTTCCCACCTATGTGACCATTCACTTTGAAAAGGGCATCCCCACTGCCGTGGACGGCAAGGAGATGGGCGCTGTGGAGCTGGTGGAGTACCTGAATAAGCTGGGCGGCGCAAACGGCATTGGTCTGCTGGACATCGTGGAGAACCGTCTGGTGGGCATGAAGAGCCGCGGCGTGTACGAGACCCCCGGCGGCGCCATCCTGTACAAGGCCATCGACGTGCTGGAGACCATCACGCTGGACAAGGAAAGCTCTCACTTCAAGGCACAGCTGGCACAGAAGTACGCCGACATCGTGTACAACGGCCAGTGGTTCACCCCGCTGCGCGAGGCACTGGATGCCTTTGCCGACAGTCTGGAAAAGACCGTGACCGGTGATGTGAAGCTGAAGCTCTACAAGGGCAACATGATCAACGCCGGCGTCACCTCTCCGTTCACCCTGTACGATGAGCAGACCGCTTCCTTCGGCGTCGATAAGGATTACGACCAGTCCGATGCCACCGGCTTCATCAACCTGTTCGGCCTGTCCATCAAGGAGCGCGCAAAGCTGTCCAAGAGCTGGCCGGAGGTCAAGTAATCGCAACATTTTCGACTGCGTGTGTTTTCACACTTTCACACGCGGGTTCTCACACCGGCATCGTTGCCGGCGGCACCGCCGCAGGAGCGTTTTCCCCTGCGGCGGCTTTGCCGTTTTTATAAGGAGTTTATATTATGGCAGAACAACTCTGGAAGGGTCGGTTTTCCAAGGCGGTGGACAGCCGCGTCAACGACTTCAACTCCTCCATCCGCTTCGATCAGCGGATGATCGCGCAGGATATGCGCGGCAGCGGCGTCCATGCCGCCATGCTGGCACGGCAGGGCATCATCTCGGAGCAGGACTGCACGGATATCCTCAGCGGTCTGGCCTCCATCGCGGACGACCTGTCCAGCGGTGCGCTGACCATCGACCCCGCCGCCGAGGACGTGCACACCTTTGTGGAGCAGACCCTGACCGCCCGCATCGGGGATGCGGGCAAGCGGCTGCACACCGGCCGCAGCCGCAACGATCAGGTGGCGCTGGATATCCGCCTGACTTTGCGGGATTACAGCAAAACTTTGCAGGCTTACATCGTGGAGCTGGTGCGGGTGCTGTGCAAAAAGGCTGCGGAGAATACCGCCGCCGTCATGCCCGGCTATACCCACCTGCAGCGCGCCCAGCCCATCACCTTCGGCCACGCGCTGATGGCCTACGCTTCCATGCTGCTGCGCGACCTTGACCGTTTTGCGGACGCCACCGCCCGCATGGACAGCCAGTGCCCGCTGGGCTCTGGCGCACTGGCAGGCACCACCTACCCGCTGGACCGGGATTTCACCGCCGAAAAGCTGGGCTTTGCCGCCCCCTGTGCCAACAGTCTGGACGGCGTGTCCGACCGTGATTTCTGCATCGAGCTGGCAAGCGCCATCTCCATCTGCATGATGCACCTGTCCCGCCTTTCGGAGGAGATCATCCTGTGGTGCAGCTGGGAGTTCAAGTTCATCGAGCTGGACGATGCCTTTACCACCGGCTCGTCCATCATGCCCCAGAAGAAAAACCCGGATGTCACGGAGCTGATCCGCGGCAAGACCGGCCGCGTGTACGGCGACCTGAACACCCTGCTGGTGATGATGAAGGGCCTGCCGCTGGCCTACAACAAGGATATGCAGGAGGACAAGGAAGCCATCTTTGATGCAGTGGATACCTTGGAACTCTGTCTCAAGACCATCACCCCCATGCTGGATACCATGAAGACCCTGCCCGCCAATATGCGCCGCGCCGCCGCAAAGGGCTTTATCAACGCCACCGACTGCGCCGACTACCTGACCAAGAAGGGGATGCCCTTCCGGGATGCCTACAAGCTGACCGGCTGCATGGTGTCGGACTGCATTGCTGCCGACAAAACGCTGGAAGAGCTGACCCTGACCCAGTTCCAGACCTACAGCCCGCTGTTTGAGGACGATATCTATGATGCCATCGACCTTGTGCACTGCTGCGAGGGACGCACCAGCTACGGCGGCCCCAGCGCCGCCAGCGTCCAGCGCCAGATCGCGCTGGCAACGGCGCGGCTGGACGCATGGGAGGAGGAAAACGCATGAAGGTAAAGGTATTTATTGATGGCTCTTCCGGCACCACCGGCCTGCGCATTGCCGACCGTCTGGCAGCCCGCCCGGAGATCGAGCTGCTGTCCATCTCCGCCGAAGGGCGCAAGGACGTGCACGAGCGGGCAAAGGTCATCAATTCTGCCGACCTTGCCTTCCTCTGCCTGCCGGATGCAGCTTCTAAAGAAGTCATGCCCCTGCTGCGCCCGGACGTGAAGGTGCTGGACACCTCCACCGCCTTCCGCACCGATGCCGCATGGGACTACGGATTCCCGGAGCTGAAGGGGCAGAAGGCAAAAATTCAGAACTCTTACCGCGTGGCGGTGCCCGGCTGCTATGCCAGCGGCTTTATCAGCATTGCCCGCCCACTGGTGGAGCTGGGGCTGGTGGCAAAGGACTACCCCTTCAGCTGCACCGGCATCTCCGGCTACTCCGGCGGCGGTAAAAAGATGATCGCGGACTACGAAAGCCCCGACCGCCCGGCGCACAGCAAGCTGGATGCGCCCAAGAGCTACGGCCTGAGCCTTGGCCACAAGCACCTGCCGGAGATGCAGAAGATCAGCGGCCTTGCGCACACGCCGATGTTCGTGCCGGTGGTGTGCGACTACTACTGCGGGATGCAGGTGCTGGTGCCGTTGGACCTTGGCCTTGCGGGCACCACTGCCGAAGCCGTAGCTGCCGCCCTTGCGGACTACTACAAGGACGCTGCCACCGTCAAGGTGCACGGCCTGAACGAGCCGCTGCCGGAAAACGGCCTGTACTCCAATGCCATGGCGGGCACCGACCGTATGGAGCTGTACCTGACCGTGAACGCCGCCGGAGATCAGATGATGCTGGTCTCGCTGTTTGATAATCTGGGCAAAGGCTCCTCCGGTGCCGCCGTCCAGTGCATGAACCTGATGCTGGGTCTGGAAGAGACCAAAGGGTTGGAATAAACTTGTTTTTCTTTGTGGGAAAGGAAAATCGTTATGCAGTATAAGGAAGTTGCGGGCGGCATCTGCGCGCCCAAGGGTTTTGCCGCCGCCGGTGTCCATTGCGGCATCCGGGCAAATCACAGCGAAAAATACGATCTGGCGCTGATCAAGGCCGAGGTGCGCTGCGCTGCTGCGGGCGTGTACACCACCAACAAGGTCTGCGGTGCGCCCATCAAGGTGGACCGCGCCCATCTGGCCGATGGCTATGCACAGGCCATCGTGGTAAACAGCGGCAACGCCAATACCTGCGCCGCCAACGGCGTGGCACTGGCCGAGGAGTGCTGTGCACTGGTGGGCAAGGCGCTGAACATGGACGAAAAGGACGTTCTGCCCGCCTCCACCGGCGTCATCGGTCAGCCCATGGTCATCGACCCCTTTGCCCGGGGAATCCCGGCAGCGGCAGAAAAGCTGGCTGCCACCGCGCAGGGCAGCACGGACGCCGCCACTGCCATCATGACCACCGACACCCATAAAAAGGAGTACGCCATCCAGTTCGAGCTGGGCGGCAAGGTGTGCACTGTGGGTGCCATCGGCAAGGGCAGCGGCATGATCGCCCCCAACATGGCTACCATGCTGGCGTTCTACACCACCGACGCCGCCGTCTCGCCCGCGCTGCTGGAAAAGGCGCTCAAGACCGTTGTGCCCGGCACCTATAACCAGATGAGCGTGGATCTGGACACCTCCACCAACGATACCCTCATCATCATGGCATCCGGTCTTGCGGGTAACCCGGAGATCTGCGAGGAGAACGCGGACTACGCCGCCTTTGTGGCAGCGCTGACCGCCATTGCAGAGCATATGTGCGCCGAGCACGCCGGAGACGGCGAGGGTGCCACCCACCTGATCACCTGCGAGGTGACCCACGCGCCCGACCTCAAGACCGCCCGCGCCGTCAGCCGCAGCGTGGTCTGCTCCAACCTGTTCAAGGCGGCGGTCTTTGGCCGCGATGCCAACTGGGGACGCATCCTGTGCGCCATCGGCTACACCCCCGGCGATTTCTCCATTGATAAAGTCTGCGTCTGGCTTTCCAGCAAGGCGGGCGAGGTGTATGTGTGCGAGAACGCCGCCTACCACCCTTACAGCGAGGACGAAGCCGCCAAGGTGCTGGCAGAGCACGATATTCTGGTCAAGGTGGATATGGGCACCGGCGATGCAAGCGCCAAGGCATGGGGCTGTGACCTGACCTACGACTATGTGAAGATCAACGGCGATTACAGAACCTGACAGGAGCGCGAAACAGATGAAAAACGAAGAAATGGCGCGGCTTTTTTCGGAAGCCACCCCTTATATCCAAAAGTACCATGGCAGAACCATGGTCATCAAGTACGGCGGCAACGCCATGATCAACGAGAGCTTGAAAAACGCCGTGATGAACGACCTTGTCACCCTGACGCTGCTGGGCGTGCGGGTAGTGCTGGTGCACGGCGGCGGCCCCGCCATCAACGAGATGCTCAAGAAGGTGGGCGTGGAGAGCCATTTTGCAAACGGTCTGCGGGTGACGGACGATGCCACCATGGAGATCGTGCAGCAGGTGCTGGCCGGTAAGGTGAACAAGGACCTTGTGGCAAAGCTGCGCGGGCGCGGCGTGGGTCTGTGCGGCATGGACGGACAGATGCTCCGCTGCACCGAGCTGGACCCCCAGCTGGGTCATGTGGGCGAGATCGTCCATGTGGACGCCACCCTGATCGAAAGCCTGCTGGACGGCGGCTTTATCCCGGTGATCGCCACCGTGGGCATGGATGACCTCGGGCAGGCGTACAACGTCAATGCGGACACCGCCGCGGCGCAGATCGCCATTGCCCTCAAGGCGGAAAAGCTGGTGTCCATGACCGATATCGCGGGTCTGCTGCGGGATAAGGAGGACGAGACCACCCTCATCCCCGAGGTGGAAGTGACCGAGATCGAGGGCTACAAGTCCGCCGGCATCATTGCGGGCGGCATGATCCCCAAGATCGGCGGCATGGCGGATGCCATCTATCAGGGCGTGCACGAAGCGGTCATCATTGATGGCCGCGTGCCGCACTCCATCCTGCTGGAACTGTTCTCCGACCGCGGCTCCGGTACCCGCTTCTACCGCCGCAGCCACCGCGAATAAAAAGATTGCGCAATCGCCGGCGGAAAGTTATAATAAAGGCAACGAAACCGCTCCGCTGCTGCGCGGCGGTTGGCATAATGCTGATGCTTTTATTTTAGCGGGCTCGCCCTCTCCGTCACCTGCGGTGACACACTCCCCCTTTTGTCGCTGCGCGACATCTTCCCCCGGTGCGGGGGAAGTCTTTCCTCAAAGGGAGAGACCTTGGCAAAGAGATGAAGTTTGCATGGACTGCCAAGGGCTCCCACTTTGGGGGAGCTGGCATCGCGCAGCGATGACTGAGAGGGCGAGGACGCTGCCCGTGTGCAGCAATGTTCCGAGCGTCAGCCGCAAGGCTTTGCGCAATCGCTCCATGTTACAGGAGGTACACCTATGGATTCTGAAAAAGTCATCAAGCGGGACAACGAGTACGTCCTGCACACCTATAACCGCAGCCCCATCGTGCTGGAAAAAGGCCACGGGCTGTACGCCGAGGGCCCTGAGGGACAGAAGTATCTGGACTTCACCAGCGGCATCGGGGTAAACAGCCTTGGCTACTGCGACCTTGCATGGGCAGAAGCCGTGTCCCAGCAGGCACACAAGCTGCAGCACACCTCCAACCTCTACTATACCGCACCCTGCGGCAAGCTGGCGAAAAAGCTGTGCAAGCGCACCGGCATGAGTAAGGTGTTCTTCGGCAACTCCGGCGCCGAAGCCAACGAGGGCGCTATCAAGGCCGCCCGCAAGTACAGCGTGGACCATTACGGCAAGGACCGCTACAATGTCATCACGCTGGTCAACAGCTTCCATGGCCGCACCCTTGCCACCCTGACCGCCACCGGGCAGGAGGTGTTCCATAACTACTTCGGCCCCTTCAACGAGGGCTTCCAGTACGTCCCGGCGGGGGATATCGAAGCGCTGCGGGAACTGGTAGACCGCCACACCTGCGCCGTGATGATGGAGCTGATTCAGGGCGAGGGCGGCGTGATGGCGCTGGACCCGGAGTATGTGCAGGCCGTGCGCGCTTTGTGCGACGAAAAAGACCTTGTGCTCATCGTGGACGAAGTGCAGACCGGCGTAGGCCGCACCGGCACCTTCCTGTGCTGCGAGCACTATAACCTCAAGCCGGACATCGTCACCCTTGCCAAGGGGCTGGGCGGCGGCCTGCCCATCGGCGCGGTGCTGATGAATGAAAAGGTAGCCGAGGGCATGGGCCCCGGTACCCACGGCTCTACCTTCGGCGGCAATCCGGTGGTATGCGCCGGAGCCAACGTGGTGGTGGATCGTCTGGACCAGAGCTTCCTTGCACAGGTCAGCGAGCGCGCCGTACAGCTGCGCACCGGCTTGGCAAAGCTGCCCCACGTCAAGAACATTTCCGGCATCGGCTTGATGGTGGGCATCGAATTCTTTGACGTGCAGGCTGCGGATGTGCTGGCTGCCTGCCGCGAAAAAGGCTTGCTGGTGCTTACCGCAAAGACCCGGCTGCGTCTGCTGCCGCCGCTTACCGTCTCCGAGCACGAAGTAGACATGGCGCTGGAGGTGCTGGCCGAGGTGCTGGGCACGATGGAGCCGACCGCTCCGAAGGAGCAGGCATGAAAAATCTGCTGAAAATGGGCGACCTTTCCCCTGCCGAGCTGACCCATATTCTGGATGTGGCAGACCAGCTGAAAGCGGACTGCAAGGCAGGCCGCACCGAGCCGCTGCTGGCGGGCAAAAGCGTGGCGCTGCTGTTCTCCAAGGCATCCACCCGCACCCGCACCAGCTTTGAGGTGGGCGTGTACCAGATGGGCGGCCTTGGCAACTACATAAACACCGCCGAGCTGCAGGCCGGGCGTGGCGAGCCTTTGCGGGACACCGCCCGGGTGCTGGGGCGCTACTACGACTGCGCCGTTTGGCGCACCTACCGCCAGCGGGATTTGGAAGAGCTGGCGGAGCTTTCCGGCATTCCGGTGATCAACGGCCTTACCGACTACGCCCACCCCTGTCAGGTGCTGGCTGACCTGATGACCATCCGGGAGCGCCGGGGCACGCTGGCGGGGCTGAAGCTCTGCTTTGTGGGCGATGGCAGCAACATGGCAAACAGCCTGATCGTGGGCGGCTTGCTGGCGGGGATGCAGGTATCCTGCGTCTGTCCCCCGGGCTACCGCCCGGCAGCGGATGTGCTGATGTTTGCCCACGAATACGGCAATGCCTTCCACCTGACCACCGACCCCGCCGAGGGCTTGCGGGATGCGGACATTGTAGCCACCGCCGCGTGGAACACCACTGCCCCCGGCACGGCTGAAAGCGAGCAGCGTCTGCGGGATTTTGTGGGCTTCCAGCTCACCGGCCGTCTGCTGGAAAACGCAAAGCCGGGCGCGCTGGTGCTGCACTGTCTGCCCGCCCACCGGGGCGAGGAGATCTCCACCGCCCTGTTCGAGCAGCACGCGGACGAGATCTTTGACGAAGCAGAGAACCGTCTGCACGTCCAGAAAGCCGTGCTGGCGGTGCTGCTGGCGGGCAAATAAGCGGAAATTATACTTTATTATTGCAGTTCCGAAACGCCTGCGGGCGTTTCGGAACTGCTTTTTTACGGAAGAAGTCGCGGCGGCAAGCGGCATTTGCAGCGCTTGCTTCCTGCGGAAGCGGCGGCACTGCGGGAAGCAACCTCGCCCTCTCCGTCTGCTCACTACGTTCGCATCCACCTCTCCCAAAGCCGACAGGCTTTGACTGAGAGGGCGAGGACGCTGCGCGACCAACGGGAGCAGACGGAAGGGGTAATTTTCGAGGGAGCTGGCAAAACCGTCAGGTTTTGACTGAGGGAGTTAAGCCCCCGTATGGTGATTTTGCCCATATTTTTGTACCAAATTTTGGCAGATGCGGCGGGCGAAAATGCTTTATTTCCATAAACTTTAGTGTTATACTCAACTTGGCCTTTTGTCCGTTCCGGTTGTTCCGTTTGGGAGGACAGCCGGGCAAATCGATCAACAAAGGAGAGGATATCATGAAAAAACGCATCGTGAGCATGATACTGGCGCTCAGTATGGTGCTCTCCATCCTCCCGGTATCTGCATTTGCAGATGCTGGGACGTCTGCTGCGGCAGCAGAGACGACAGCTGCCGGTACGAACGAGGAAACAACAAATCCCGTCGTTACGATCGAGATCGGCGCGGACGGTCTGCCCGAAAAGCAGTCCGGCACCGGCTGGAGCTACGACAGCTCCAACAACTGGCTGGCCATTGCCGGCGTTGCAAACGCAAAGACAGAGTACGTTTTTTGACGGCGATGCCAGCTGCAATGTGGCCATCTCGACTTCCAGCTATGAAGTATATCTGCTGGACGGCGTGGTCAAGGGCCAGCTTTGGATCAAGAACCCGAATGCCTGCGTTCTGGGCGGCAGCTACGCCGAAGCAGTGCTGGAAAACGGTACCATTGACGGCGGCACCTACGGTAAGCTGACCGAGAACGGCGGCAGCGTTAAGGGCGGCTACTTCAAGGATATTTCCGGCCTGAAGTCCGCTACGCAGCAGCAGGCACACAAGCTGATCCTGCCGGAGGGCTGCACCCTGAACGGCCAGCCGGTGACCGGGGATGTGTATATGCTCAAGCGGTACAGCGATCACAGCCTGAAGCTGGAGGTGCAGTACGCCCCCGGCTGCGTTGCATGGGCGGCAGCAATCGGTGGCACGTCCGACATCCGCTCCCTGCCTGTAGGTATCAGCAACGCCTCCTTGAACGGCTATGGCACGATTTCCATCAGTGGAGACGGTACAACGATCTCTGCCGAGGTCAGTATGTTCCCGCAGCTTTCTTCAAAGAGCAACGCGCCTGTAGCACTGACCCCGATCCCGTCCATGGACAAGGAACTGAGTTTTACCGGTGAGGGTCTGCCCGATGTGAACGGTGTGCCCTGTGTGTACAATCTGAACGAGGGCATGGATCAGGTCTGCAAATACTTTGGCAAGGGCTGGACTTATACCTGCTACCCCAATATCGCCAGTGCGACCGGACAGCTGGAGCTCGAGGATCAGGGCGGTAAGGAAATCGATTTCAGCAAGCTGAGCGCAGTGCCCATCAACTGCGCTGTCAAGCTTTCGAATGCTACCGTGACCGACGGCATCATCCGTCAGGCTGACTTCAGAGATGTCACGATCGAGGGCGGCACCTTTGATTACCTCTACTGCGCTGGCAAGTGCACCATTTCCAAGGCAGTGGCCCAGAGCTTCAGCTTTGACAGGTTTGGCGACCTTGCCATTTCCGACACCGTTCTGTGCCAGCTGTCTGACGGCACCAGCATAAAGAATGCGCTTGCCGATGGCCAGCAGCTCAGCACGCTGACCGTGCGCAACGGCGGTGTGACTGCGATCAACGGCAGAGACCTGCCCCTTTCTGTCAATACCATCTATCTGGTGGGCAATGCCAGCGCAGAGCTTACCTTGAACACCGATGTATACAGCATCAACGATGCAGCGGTCAACAGTTACAATGAACAGACCTATGCCGAGGGCAATGTACTGCATATCACCGGCAACAACGATGGCAAGGAGATTCTGGTAAATCAGGCTGGCGATCCCAGCAACCTCAAGCCCCTGCGCATTACCGAAGAAGGTCTGCCCGACCTGACCGGTGTGACCCCGCATTCCGTGAACCAGGATGGTGTGACCGGCGATATCTATGAGGGTCTTGGCTGGCAGTACCTTGTGGTCGAGGATGGTTATAGAACGATGTCGGGGCTTATCCTCACCAGCCCCGATGGCAGCAGCCCGGTGGATCTGACCTCGGATACCATCAACCCCTATCATAAGGCCATTGCTTCCGATCAGATCGTGCTGACGGATGTGACGGTTACGGACATTCAGGCAGGCGCGCCTATTACCGCCCAGAACGCCATTATTGAGGGCGGCACTTTCCAGAAGGCTGTCCACGCGGATGAAAACAGCAGCATCACCGGCGGCACCTTCCAGGAGAGCGTCGAAGCTAATGGAACCATCGCCAACGGCATCTTCAAGAAGAGCGTCCAAGCTTACGGCAAGATCACCGATGGTCAGTTCGACGCGGATGTCACTTTGGGCTATAGCGGCACCATCACCGGCGGCACCTTCCAGAAGAGCGTCGAAGCTTACGGCGAGATCACCGATGGTCAGTTCGAAGCGGATGTCACTTTGGGCTATAACGGCACCATCACCGGCGGCACCTTCCAGAAGAATGTTAAGGCTAGTGGCACCATCAACGGCGGTCAGTTCGACGCAACTGTCCAGTTGGATAGTAGTAATGCCCAGATCCTTGGCGGCGTGTTCAACAATATCAAGCTGCCCGACTATTATACATTGGAAGGAACGGTCATCCGAAATGCCGTGATCACCGGCAGCCTGATGGCGGATACTTCCAGCAAGGCTGCTGTTTCCAATACGGTGAGCTTTAGCCCCATCGAAAGCCGGCACCGTGCTAATGGTCAGCAGCTGAGCAAGCTGATCGTTGCAGACGACGGCACGGTGGAAAGCGTAAACGGCGTGACGAAGGAGACCAAGGAGCTTTACCGTATCGGCGATGTCGAGATGACTATCACCTTCAGCGAGCCGGTCAAGAACATCAATGGTGCTCCGGCCAGCGATTATACCGGCGCACAGCTTTCCGCAGACGGCCTGACACTGACCCTGACCGCCTTGAATGACGGCAATCCCATTGTGGTGAATCAGACCAAAGGAGAAAAGCTGCCCTTCTCTTCCCTGGGCGAGGGAGACTTTACCACTGATGAAACGCCGGAGGGTACAAAGGTTACCTGCTATCAGGAGGGCGTGGGCAAGCTGAGACTTGTCTATGTGCGCACCTACGATGATAAGGAGTTTGACAGCATCCCCTATGGCGAGCCGGACAACTATGGCATCTATAAAAAGCGCGTTGTAGCTGAAGAGGGCGATAAATACACGAGCGGTTGGGTCGATATCGGCGAAACCGTGATCAAGTATACCCCGGCTCTCGATGACTTCGAATGGGATGTCAAGACCGGCACGGTGACCTATAGAGATACCAGCAAGCGGTATTTCGGTGAGGAGGAACTCCCGCAGGCTGAACTTCGGTACTACGACGAACCAAACTCTTACTTCTCCTCTGTGCCTACCGAGGTGGGTACCTACGAAGTTCGCCTTGCGGTGAACGGTAACAACTACTATAATGGCAATCAGGATAACGATTCCCAGTATCCGTTAGTCGGGCAGTACACCGTCCGCTACACGCCCGTAGCCGAAAACTTTACCTACGATGCTGCGCAGAACACGGTGACCTACAATGGCGATAAGTACAACGGTGCCGACCCGCAGACCACCCTGCTGTACGGCACCGACACCGACCGCAGCGAGACTGTCCCCACCGCCCCCGGCAGCTACAATGTGTACGTTCAGGTGACGGCGGACGAGAACTATAACGCGACCATTACCGAAAAGGTGGGCACTTACGTTGTGAAGGGGACCAATCCCGAGCCGACCCCCGATCCGGATCCGAATCCTACTCCCGACCCCAACCCGGATCCGAATCCGACTCCCGATCCCAACCCGGATCCGAATCCGACTCCCGATCCCAACCCGGATCCGAATCCGACTCCCGACCCGAACCCGGATCCGAATCCGACTCCCGACCCGAATCCGAATCCTACTCCCACTCCCGACCCGGATCCGAATCCTACTCCCACTCCCAACCCGGATCCGACCCCGACTCCTGATCCCGAGCCGACTCCCACCCCGACTCCGACTCCCGATCCTGAGCCGACTCCCGCTCCCACTCCCGCACCCGCACCCAGCGATGACGGCGGCGGCGCTATCGTGATGGTAGCCGCTGTGGGCGGCGCAGCCGTTGGCGTAGGCGCTTACATTGCAGGCACCACCGCCTACCTGAAGAGCGTTCTGCCCGAGGGTGTGGCGATCCCCGCTAACCGTCAGCAGCTGGCTGTTGCACTGTGGACTGCCGCAGGCAAGCCCGCTACCCAGAGCACGGCACTGTTCAACGATGTGGCAGCCGATGCCGCAGAGCTGCAGGCCATCCGCTGGGCAGTGGATACCGGCCTGATGTCTGCACAGGACGGCAGCTTCAAGCCCGGCAGCCGCGTAAGCCGCTTGGAGGTCATCCGCACTTGGAAGACCTATCAGCAGCGCGGCTGAGCCCGCTGACCCGTAACCCCTTATAACCCCGCAGGGACTGCTGCACAGCGCTGTGCAGCAGTCCCTTTTTGCGTTGGCTGGCGTTTTGCGCCGCGATGCCGCCCGGTAAAAGGCATTTCGAGCCATTATTGGGGATTTCGTGCAAAAGCACTCCACTTTTTCTGCCGCCGGTGGTATAATGCAGGGACAGAGATGTACTCTGAAAGCACGTCATTCCCATATTTTCCTATAGAGACAGAAAACCGTCCGGTAACCGCAAGCCGGGCGGTTTTCTGCTTTTTGCGGGTGCGTCCGGCTGCTCTTGCGCCGCCGGGTCGTTTCAACGCATTTGCGGGTCGATTCGTGCCGAAAATCGTCCAAAGCGGGCAAATCGTGGTACACTAAGCATGACACAGAACCTCCCTTCCTGATAGGGGCTAAAGGCATCATTACGCCCCGTCAAGCGTGTGACCGGAGCATCGGTCATCCGCGTCCGTGCCCGGCTGAAAAAGCCGCGCCCGGCAAAACATAACAATTGCCATCTCCCGATCGATCCTTTCCAATAAGCACAGCAGAGCCGCCCGGCAACTACCGGACGGCTCTGCTGCGTTATAGGGGAACTCCCTCAGTCAAAGCCTGACGGCTTTGCCAGCTCCCTCTGGGAGGGAGCCTTTGGCATAGCGGCACAGTTTACTGCTCGGGTATAAAGCTGATAGCCTGGGAATACCCCTTCCGTCTGCTCCTGCTGGTCGCAGCGTCCTCGCCCTCTCAGTCAAAGCCTGACGGCTTTGACAGATTCCCCCTTTTGTCACCTGCGGTGACATCTTCCCCCGGAGCGGGGGAAGTCTTTCCTCAAAGGGAGAGCCCTTGGCAGTCCACGCAAACTTTATCTCTTTGCCAAGGCCTCTCCCCTTGGGAGAGGTGGATGCGAACGTAGTGAGCAGACGGAGAGGGCGAGGTTGCTTCTCCGCAGCGCCGCCGCTTCCGCAGGAAGCAGGCGCTGCAAATGCCGCTTGCCATTACGACCCCACCCGTGAAAATGGGATAGCGGAGCGTCCGCAGAACTTGTCGGGGCAAAGCCCCTCCATCTGCTAACGCAGACCGCTCTGCCGCTTAAAAGCCCCACTGGGGCTTTCATTGCTACGCTGCGCTCCACAAACGCGGTCACTCCGCTATCCCGAAAATTAAAAGATATTTTCCGCTGCAACAACGACGACCGCCGCCAGCGGCGGAAACAGGGAGGAGTTGTTGGGGCAGCGGCCAGCAAGACGCGAGTGCCGCTCAAGGCACGATGCGGATGCTGGGTGCCGCAACCCGGAAGCAGCGGAGGGCATTTTCAATCGTTCTCCACCCCGGGACACCCGGCGGCGCGCCATGCGGCGCACAGCACCTCTTTTTCCGCCTTGGAAAGCTTTTTCAGGGCGGCTTCCCGCCGCAAAGCGGCGCTCCTGTCCGCGCAGCGCTCCAGATAGGCAAACCCTACTGCGCCGTGGGCGCGGGTGTAGCGTGCCCCTTTGCCGCTCTGGTGCGCTTTCAGCCGGGCAGCGGGGTGGTTCGTCCAACCGGTGTACAGCTGCCCGCCGGTGCAGCGCACCATGTAGACGTAGGCGGCGTCAGGCAAGGCGGCCATTGTTCTTCAGCACCTGACGGCAGGCGGCAAGGGCGGTCTCCTTGTCCTTGGCGGTGATCAAAAAGCGGCTGGCGTGGCAGAAGCTGATGCCCGGGATGCCGCTCTTCTGCTCGATGGCCTCCTGCGGCTGCCCCGCCCACGACTGCGGGAACGGCAGCTTGGACTTTTTGGTCTTGTGGTCGGTGACGCACTGGGCGCTCCACCCGCCGCGCTGGCTGGGGTACACCACAAACAGGGCATCGGTCTTGTACAAGCCGTTTTTCCACGGCAGATAGCAGGGCAGCACCACGATGCCGTCGCGGGAGTTGCGGTACGCCTGCTGCACTTTTTCGTCCGCACGGTTCACGGCGTTGGCGCTGTCGATCTGGTTTTCCAGTATCTGCTTTGCCACGGCCACCGCCTTGAAAAAGCAGCTGTCCTGATCTTCTTTGGAGTCCCACACCGGGTTAAAAAAGCCGATGGCATCGCACAGGCTGTTCTGCTCGCCGGTGTTGTCGTTCAGGTCCAGCGGCTGGATAAAGTTTTCGTCAATGAGCCGCGCCTGCCGCTCGCCCACAAGGCCGGGGCCCAGCACCCGCCACAGCAGGCCAAAGGCCGCGTAGGGCACGCCGTTGGCGCGGTACTCCCGGGGCTCCTGATGGTGGTCGAACATCCCAAAGCCGATATCATACACGATGCCGTCAAAATCATCAGGCACGGTAAAGCCCCGGGTGATCTTGATATCCGGGCGCAGGATCTGCAGCAGCGCCGTAGCAAACACGTCATCGGCATGGAACTTGCCGGCGTGGGTAAAACCGTTTGCGGGAATTTTCATGGATTTGATACCTCTTCTTTACTTTCAGATACACCTTAGTTTTGTCTGGTATCAGTATAGCACAATCCCGCCCGTGGGACAACAAAAAGGAACGGCAGCACTGCCGTTCCTTTTGCGTAGGACGATTGAAAATGGCTTCCGCTGCGCTCTAGCCATGTTTAGCGGAAATATGATTTAAAGATTCGCGTTTGTCGCGCTCTGCGGAGCACTCCAAACGCATTTTCACAGGAGGGGTCGTAACCGAAAACTGCATTTAATATCCTTTCTCCGTGAAAAAGAGGTTCAGGAAAGTCCGCGTTTGCGCAGCAATGAAAGCCCCAGTGGGGCTTTTAAGCGGCAGAGCGGTCTGCGTTAGCAGATGGAGGGGCTTTGCCCCGACAAGCTCCGCAGACTTTCCTGAACCCCGAAATTAAAAGATATTTTCCGCTGAATATGCGCAGAGCAACGCGGAGCGCATTTTCAATCATTTGGCATTTGCGTTACAGCGCCGAATAGCCAAAGCTGTTCACCAGCGCGTCAATGTGCTGCCCGGCTTTGCACAGGGGGCAGTCGCGGGAGTCGAAGCTGGCGTAATCCGGCAGACAGGTGGGGTCAAAGATGGAGGTGACCGGGTAGCCCAAGCACTCGTGGGTGGTGGCAAAAATAGCCGAAAGCCCTGCCACGATGCCGCCGTAGTAGTTCACGGCTTCCACGGCTGCCTGAATGGTGTAGCCGGTGGTGATGGATGCCGCAAGGATGAGCACGTGCTTGCCCTTGACCATGGGGGCGAGATTGTCCCGCAGAATGATCTGGCTGCCGGAAGTGTACTCCGGCGTGACGATATAGATGGTCTTGTGGGCGTTCATATTGGTAAAGCCGTCCTTGGTCAGCTCGTTGGCAAGGCAGGTGCCGATGACCTGTGTGCCGTCCAGACAGAGCACGGTATCCACGATGGTGCTGTGCTGGTAAGCGCTGACCAGCTCCTTTGCCACGGCCTTTGCCTCGGAAAGGCGGGTCTTTTGGGTGGTCACGTCGATGTAATAGTTGATGTGGCTGTGGCTGGTGGCAAAATGTCCCTTGGCCACCCGCAGGAACAGTTCGCTTTTGCTGGTGGGAAGCTTGACCATGTTGATCATTGTACAGCACTCCTTTTTTCACCGGGCGCAGCTGCGCCGCAAAATACAAAACAGCGCGGCAGCGTTCCGGCTGCTGCGCTTATTTTTCTTCTCTGCTTCTTTATTGTACTGAAAAATGCCGCTGTGCACAAGACACAAACCTGACGAAAAACCTTGCTTTTTTACAGACATATCGCCGAAAACTTGGATGCAAAAAGACCGCCGCGCAAAATGCGCAGCGGTCTTTGGTAAAAGCGCAGCGTTATGTATCTGCTCAGCCGTTGCTCTTCTTGGCGGCCTCGGCCAGAGCCTTGTCGTACACTTCCTTGGTGATCTCCCAAGTCATGGAGTACTCAGAGTTCTCGCGGATGGGCATATACTTGAACACCACAGTGTAGCCGTCCTGCAGGTCGGGCACCTTGGCGGCTTCAAGATGGAGCGTGATGGGCGTCTTTTTCACGATCAGGCTGTTCTCGGCGTCCGTGATCTTCACGCCGCCGTTGTTTCCGCTGAAGTAGACCTGCTTGCCCTCGGCGTCCTTGATGGCAAGAGAGAAGCGGTAGGGATCCAGCGGGATGGGGTTTGCGCGGCCAGACTCGATGTCGACTTCCATCGTGCAGGTGCCGTTTTCGATCTTCAAACCCCGCAGACCACCGATCACCTGCAGCTCGCTGGTGATCGCACTGGGCAGCGCTTTGCTTACCGGGTTGTTGGGATCCTGATACTCACAGCCGCCCAGCAGACTGGCACCGGCCACAGCCACTGCGGTGGCTGCCGAATACTTCAGGAATGCGCGGCGGGAAAATGTATAAGACATAGCTTGTTCCTCCGTTTTTTACCAGTATGTTGGGGCTCAGGTCGCAGACTTCAAGGCGTCTGCGGTCAGCTCCCAGTTGGCGCTGAACTCGCTGTATTCCAAATCGGGATAGAAGGTAAAGGTCACCGGGCCGTCCGTCAGCGCGTTCAGACCCTTTGCGGTCACATAATAAGTAACGGTCTCGCCCTTCTTGACCTGATGGCTCAGCGCATCAGGAGAAGTCACCTGCAGCTTATCGTTCTGGTAGGCCAGATACCCGTCTGCCTTTACGGCAAAGTTTGCCTTGGTCACTTCCAGTGCGTTATTGCGGCCGTTGGTCACCACCAGCTTAAAGGTGGTATCGGAAGCGGCATCGCACTCCACCTGCTCCAGCTTGGATACGACTTTCAGCACCCTGTTGCTGGTGCCGACGGCGCGCTGCACCGGGGCATCGCCGCCGCAGCCGGTCAGCAGACTGCTGCCAGCTACAACTACAGCGGTAAGTGCGGTATATTTCAGGAAAGAGCGGCGGGAAAATTCCCCAGTCATATTCGTTCCTCCTTCAGAACACATCAATACAGATTCTGCCATAAGGCACTACCTATACAATAGGCGAAACAGAGAAAAATGTCAATGATTTTCCGCAAAACAAATGTGAAGATTTTGTGGCAGCATCGTACATTTTAGACGAAGCTTAAGCGGATTTTTTGGCAATTGTGTCAGCTGCGGATCACATCGGAAGCGTTCATGACAAAGGTCAGGCTCTTGCCCTCCAGGAAGGTGGGCACGTAGGTGACCTTCAGCTGCTTCCAGTCCTTGGGCACCATGATCATCAGCACGATGTAGGCGCTGCCCTGCGGGGGCAGGCTCTCTGTATCGGAAAAGCTCTGGGAATTGGCGTTGTACAGCGAGATATTGGCGCAGCAGGCTGCGGGCTGGCCATCGCAGACGGCGGTAAAGTCCGGGGTGGCAGCGGCCATGGCCTGAAAGTTTGCGTCCACGTTCTCCAGCGGGGGCACGGGGTAGGCCTCGTTGATGGCATCAATGCCCTGTGCGCCGATGGCGTAGCTCTCGGTCTTGCTGCGGTTGACGGTGGTCACCCGCACGCCCAGATACTCGTAGCCCGCCGGCTGCACGGGGTCCTGTGTCAGGTGGAACACGCTGGTCAGCTGCACGCCCAGACCGTTCCAGCTGCGGACGGTATCGCCGACCTTGACCTCTACCACAGTGTCATCGCCGTTGGACTGGCAGCCGCCCAGCAGGCTGGCTGCACCCAGTGCAGCAGCGGATACGCCGGTGCACTTGAGGAAGCTGCGGCGGGAAATAACAGTAGACATAGGTTTATATCCTCCTTGAAGGGTCAGTTTCTAATTCTTCTTCCTCTGGTTATACCGTTTCCGGCACACAGATGCAAGAGCCCGTGTCGATTATTTACAACAATTTCACAAGCGGGGTCACTCCTGCGGCGAAAGCCCCTTGACGTGGGTCTCGCTGGTTTTGACCAGATTTAACAGGCTGGGCGTGTACAGCGGAAACTCCCGCGTCAGGCTCTCGGTGGTCATGGCAAGGCAGGCGGGATCCTTGACGCCCTCGCCGCCGTTTACGTCCTGCCCGTCCAGCAGCGCTTCCACATTGGACTCTGCCATCCGCATCACGGCATCGGAATAGCCGTGCCAGCGGCGGGGCTCGATGCTGAACATACTGGAGGCGTTGTGCGGCTCTGCAGAGTAGAGCAGCCGGAACATCTTGGCAACCGCCATCATCAGGTAAGCGCTCACCTCGGTGGTCAGCGCCTTGCTGTGGCACTGGCCGATCTTGGCGTAGAGCACGTTCAGGCTGTTGGAGATGAGTTTTTTGTTCATGGTGGGCAAAACGCTGCCGTGGTAGACGTTGTCCTTCATCTTTTCGGGGTTGGGCAGATCCTCGGCAGAGAGCATCATGCCGTTGCGCTCGGCGCTGCGGCCCAGCAGGTAGTCGCAGGAAACATTATAATAATCTGCCACCCGCACCACAAAGTCCAAGCCGCACTCGCGGATGCCTTTTTCGTAGTGGGACAGCAGCGCCTGAGAGACCCCCAGATCCTCTGCCGCCTGCTTTTGGGTAATGCCGCGCTCCTTGCGCAGCAGCTTGATGATACGATTGAACTCCATGGTATGCTCTCCTCAATATCCGAAGGGATTTTTTGGTGATATCCTTGTTTTTGGTTTACAACAGGTTGATTATACACATTGGAAAACGACTTGTAAAGCAAGAAAAATGCCGATATTTTTCGTCTTTTTTCGTCATTATTGTCAAAAGTCTTGCCGGGGCCCCACATCTATGCTAAACTATGGGTATTAACACATAGATTTTGTGTTTCCGACACGGCAGAAAAACGACAGCCGTGGTGAAAGTCGTTCTTTTCCGAAACAAAATTTTTTCAAACAGGTGGTTCCATCTTTCTGCAGTTTGTGCTATAATCTCTTTTTGGCGACTGTTCTTGACCGGCGCACAAATTGGCGAAGGGCAAGGCAGACGCTATAAAAGGTAATATACCAAGAATAAGAAAGAGGAAACTTCATCATGAAACTCGAGCGCAAAGTCCGTCTGTGCAGCGCTGCCGCTGCTGTCCTGATCGCCGCCATCGCCCTGACCGGCTGCGGCGGTTCCAAGTCCACTGCTTCTTCCGCAGCCGCTTCTTCTGTGGCTGCTTCCACCGCTGCTGTCAACAACAGCTGCGGCGAGGGTGTGACCTGGGCACTGGCTGACGGCACCCTGACCATCAGCGGCACCGGCCGTATGACCAACTTCACCAAGGATGCTCCGGCTCCCTGGGCTGATCAGGCCGACCAGATCACCACCGTTGAGGTGGAGGGCACCGTTACCAGCGTGGGCGCTACCGCCTTCAAGGACTGCACTGCCCTGACCACCGTGAACATCGCTGACGGCGTGGAGTACATCGAGGCCGGCGCTTTCAACGGCTGCACCGCCCTGACCGAAGTCAACATCCCCCTGAGCGTGGGCTACATCAAGACCGGCGCCTTCAAGGACTGCAACGCCCTGACCAGCGTGACCATCCGCGACAACTGCCGTCTGGACATGAATGTGTTCCCCACCACCGTGGAGGTCAACTACGCCGAGGGCTAAGCCTATTCCGTAATTTTAAACCAAAAGAGGTGTGATCCATGAAAACCTTCAAGCTTCATCTCATCCGCCACGGCATAACCGCGGGCAACCTGCAGGGCCTGTACATCGGCAGCGGCACCGACCTGCCCCTGTGCGACGAGGGCCGCGCTCAGCTGGCTGACCTGAAGGAGCGGTTCGCCTACCCGCAGGTAGACACCGTCTTTTCCTCTCCGCTGCTGCGTGCGGTGGAGACCGCCAACATCCTGTTCCCCGGGGCTGCCCACCAGTTTACGGTGCACGATCTGCGGGAAGCCGGCTTTGGCAAGTTTGAGGGCAGACCGGTGAAGGAACTCGTGCAGGACGAGGACTTCAAAAAGTGGATCACCCCGGGTTCCGGCTATCTGCCGGAGGGCGCAGAGCCCACCGAGCAGTTCCACGCCCGCTGCGCCGACAGCCTTATGAAGCTGTTTGAGTACATGATCCGCATGGACGTTACCGAGGCCGCCTGCGTGACCCACGGCGGCGTGATCATGAGTATGCTCAGCCAGCGCGCCGTGCCCACCCGCCGTCCCGAGCAGTGGATGGCAGACCCGGGCTGCGGCTACACCGTGCAGACCGATGTGCAGCTGTGGATGCGGGACAAGCTGGTGGAGGCCATCGACATCGTACCTTTTGGCTACGCCGACACCCTGCAGGGACAGGCAGAAGCCGAGGAAAACGAGGCTTACGAATAAGAAAGGGTTACAGTTTTCCGCTGCCCCTTGACAGAACGCGCAGAATCCTTTATTGTTAAAGGGTAGTATTGTATCGTACACAGGAGGAACGCTGTCATGTCCCAATCCCTCTCCCGCCGGTCATTCCTGAAATGTGCCGGTTCCGGTGCGGTCAGCCTTGCGGCTGCGCTGCTTACCGGGGTCTGTGCTGCGGCGCAGCAGCCGTGTCTTACGGGCGAGCCTGCCCTGCTGGACGGCAAAGCTGCCGTGGAGCTGCTGGGCTATGCCCCGGCACCGGAGCTGGGCGGCGTACTGGTGTACCTCTCGGTGGAAAACCTTTCGGCAGCCAGCCTGCCGGTGGATACCAGCTATCTGCAAAGCCGCGGTCTGCGCACCCGGGAGCAGCTGTACAGCATGGGCACCGGCGTGACCGCTGCCTGCAACGGCCAGAGCGTGCCCTGCGGCAGCTTTGCCGCCCCGTTGTACAGCGAGAACGCGGCGGATGCTTCGGTGTTCACCCTGAACCTTGCCGCCGGACGCGGTGCGCTGCTGCACTGTTTCTGCGCTGTGCCGGAGGACTGGCAGACCCTTGCGCTGACATGGCATCCGGACTTTGCCGCCGGGCGCAGCGCCATCTTTACGGTGCGCCGTAATACCGATGAAGCCGCTCTGGGCCCTGTGCCCACCACCCCCGCCGAGGTCGGCAGCGTGGTGGATCTGTAACAGCATACCAAAAGAGCCATTGCACAAAATGCGTGCAATGGCTCTTTTTTGTTGAGACCCTCTCAGCTTAACTCCCTCAGTCAAAACCTGACGGTTTTGCCAGCTCCCTCGGGGAGGGAGCCTCTGGCGCGCCCGCAAGCTTTACACTATAGCCGGAAACTGTACCGCTATGCCAAAGGCCCCATCCTAGAGGGGGCTGTCGAGCGCAGCGAGACTGGGGGAGTTTCTCCCGACGTGCGCCTTCTCAGGCTCTTCTGACGTGGTCACCCGGCACCTACCAGCGCTTCCCCGGTGCTGTTTTGCACCAGCAGCTCCTGCCCGGTAAGGCTGGAAAGCAGGGCGATGTAGCTGCGCCCTGCCGGGAGTTCCAGCGGCTTGCCGTTGGAATCGTAGAGGGCAAGGGTGCTCTGGGTGCCCTGCGTCCATGTGATCTGCCACAGGTGTCCGCCGTTCAGCCAGACGCCGCCGCCCATGGAAAGGTCGTAGTCCAGCGTGCGGCCGTCGTCCCGCAGGGAGGAGCCGCTGTACAGGATGAGCAGATTGTCAAAGGCTGCCTGTGTGCCGGTGTTGGCATCCAGCTGCGGGGTGCCGTCGGCGTGCAGCATCCCGTAGGCGGCAAGGGCGTCGTCATAGACAAAGCCGGTAGCTCCGCCGGACTGGAAATTCACGGTCACGTTTACCGCATCGGCGGCGTTTGCATCCGGCAGATGGCCGGTGTCCCGCTGGGGCAGCAGAGCGGGCAGAACGCCTGCCGTCTCGCTCTCGCTGCCGGCGGCGTTCTGGTTTACGGCGGCGGAGATGCTCAGGCTGTCCAGCACCGAGGAAACGGCTTTGCCGCTGGTGCGCCACAGGGGCGTGCTGTTCCAGCTGTAACCGGTGCTGACAAAGGCGTTGCACCCCACCTCCTGCGCGTCCACCGCGCGGAGATTGTAGTATTCCAGATACCGTTTGGCGTATGCGCTGCTGCCGCACTGGATGGGCAGCACCTGCTGCCCGCTGAGCAGCCGCCAGTATAAGTCCTGCCCGCGCGTCACCGGCCCTACCACGGGCATGGCGCTGAGGGCGGGGTATACCAGACACAGCTCGGTAGAGCTGCTGCTCTCGGTCAGGGCTTCCAGCACCACCGAGGCGCTGCCGATGCCCCACTGGGTAGTGCTGCCGGTGGTGTTCTCGATGACCACCGCCGCCGCCCGCTGCTCCGGGTACAGCAGCTGCTGCCCGGTAAGCGGGTCTGCCGGGGCGGTGCTTTCTGCCGGCGCAGCGGCGGTGCCCCCGCAGCTGCCCAGCAGCACCGCACACAGCACGGCTGCACCAAGGCGCAGGCTCCATTTGCGTTTCATGGGTTTCTCCCCTTACTGATAGTTAAAGTTTTGCCACTCGTCGTCGTCCACGATGGCCAGATAGGTCTTGCCGCGGTTGAAGCAGATCTCGCTGCCGTCGGCGGCATAGACCTTGAGCGGGTGCTCCGGGGATGCCTTCTGCCATGTGCCGTGCTGCACCGCGCCCCGGGTGAAGAAATAGGCTTCGCCGCCGGACACATAGTCCACCTGCTGCACGCCGCCGGAGTCGCCGGGGTAGTCCGCGATGCCTGCAAAGCAGACCAGCAGGTTGGTAAAGCCAAGCTGCTTTCCGGTCAGCTCGTCCACGGTGTTTTCAAAAGCACCGTCGGCGCGGCTGTACATGGACATTTTATAAAGGTGATCCCAGCGGTTGTAGCTGAAGGTGGTCTTGTAGCTGTCCGAGTGCACGATGTTGATGGTCTTGGCGGCGGCAGCACCGGACATCTTGTTCTCTGCGCCGGTGCGGTAGTCCGCAAAGCGGAAGAAGGTGCTCTCGTAGGGATATTCCAGCCCGATGCCTGCGTTGGCGGCGGCCTGCCGGATCTCAGCGCCGGAGGTGAACTCGGTGTGCTCATACGCCACGTTGCGGCTGCGGCTGTCGCGGTGCGCCACATGGGGGTGAGTAGTGGTATTAAAATAGCTCTTGCCGCCGATGTTCAGGCCGGAGTAGTGATACACGTTGATGAACTTGGTGCAGGGGGCGCTTTCGCCGTCGTGGTAGTACAGCGCCTGCCACGGCATGAGCAGCTGCAAAAACTGGTCGCGGCCGGAGCGCAGCGGGCCCACCTCCGGGATGGCGTTGGCGTCGTGGTACACCGCGCAGAAGCGGGAGATGCCGCCCTCCACCTTGCTCTCGATGAGCAGGTCAGCCGAGCCGATGCCGCGCTGCGGGCGGGCGTTCTGCCGCTGGGTGTTGCTGATGTTGTTCACCATCACGCCGACAATACGGCCGTTGCTGCGGCGCGGCTCGCCGGTAAGGGGGTCGGCGTTATAGGCGGGCAGGCTGCTGTCGGCGCTCTCTGCCGGGGCTTCGGATGCCGCTCCTGCGTCCGGGGCTGCGGCTTCGGTGCTTTCAGAGGATGCAGAGCTGCCCTTCCCGAAGGTCTGCTGCAGCCAGCCGGAAAAGCCGTTGCCCACACAGGCGCTGCCGGCGGGCGCGCAGCCGGACAGAGCCAGCGAGGCGGCTGCCAGCCCCGAGACACGGAGAACGGTACGACGCGTGATCTTTTTCATGCAAAAAACCTCCTGATCAAGAAAGCTCTGCGCAGCCCCGGCGCTGTCGGAACGGTTGCGCGCGGTGGATGAAAACGAACGGCCCTTCGGCACTGCTTTGATTGTAATAGTTCTTGCGGCGTTTGTAAAGTGAAAATTAACGGCAAAGCGCTTTACCCGTGCTGCTCTGCTAAGCTCTGCAGCATCTCGTGCAGCTGGGCGCGGACGGCGGCGGGGGCGGTGACCTCTACCTTGCCGCCAAAGCCGCACACCCAGCCGAAAAACTGCTGGCTGACGCAGATGGGCACGTCAAAGTGGAAGTGCTCCGCGTCCTCCGGGCAGAACACCGGCTCGCGGCCAAAGCGCTCCCGCATGACCGGCTCAAGGTCAGCAGTGCACCGCAGGGTGACCCGGTACTCGGTGCCGCCGAACATATTGAAGTGCTTGCGCAGGTAGGCGGGCAGGTCGAAGGTGCGGAAGAACTCCTTGCCCCGGCGCGGCTCGTCCAGCACCAGCACCCCGGCCATCCGGTCCACCCGGTAGTGGCGCACCGGGGGCGCTTTTTCGTCCTGATAGGCAATGAGGTAATAGCAGCCGTTTTCCCACGCAAGCTGCCACGGGCTTACGGTGCGCACGGCGCTGCTGCCCTTGTAGCGGAACTGCACCAGACACCCCCGGTTGATGGCGGTGTGCAGGGCGTCGATGCTGTACAAAAGGGTCTGGCTGTCGGTCTTGGGACGTCCGTCCACATACACCTGACGCTGCAGCTGGGTGCCCTCGTAGTCAGAGCAGAGGGCTTCCAGCTTGTGGATGATGCGCTTGCTGGTGCGCGCCGAGATGACGCTGCTGGACTGTACCGCGTCCACCAGCAGCTTCAGCTCCGAAAGCTCGAATGCACGGCTTGCCATCCAGTACCCGCCGCCGCGCCCACGTTGCAGCTGGATGTCGTAGCCCAGACTGCGCAGGGTGTCGATGTCGCTGTAAATGCTCTTGCGCTCGGCCAGAATGCCCTGATTTTCCAGCAGCTGCACCAGCTGGGGCACGTTCAGGCGGTGGTTCTCGTCGGTGCGCTGCTCAAGGATGCGCAGCAGTGTTACCAGCTTGGATTTCTGTCCTTCCTGCTTGGGCATGGGGCAATACCTCCGTCACGGTTTATTCCGGCAGCTTTTTGTCAAAGGCGGCGCGGCGCTGGGTGGAAAGGCGGAACATTTCTTCCAGCTTGTCCCGGTCGTCTGCCACAAGGGCGGCGCGCATTTCCTGCAAAGCAGAATCGAACTGGTCGATCTCGCTGATCAGGTTCTGCTTGTTCCACAAAAACAGCTCTGCCCACATTTTATCGTTGATGCGTGCAATGCGGGTCAGATCCCGGAAGGAGTCGCCGGTGTACTCGCACAGCGAGGAGTTGTCGTTGGCGCACATCAGGCTTACGGCAATGGCGTGGCACAGCTGGCTGACATAGCCGATCATCCGGTCGTGCTCCTGCACGGTCAGGGTGCAGATGTGCTTGAAGCCCAGCACCTCGGCAAGCTCCCTTGCCCACTGGATGCCCGCCGGGGTGTTTTTCTCGGTGGGGGTGATGATGAAGTTTGCCGGGGCAAAATTCACCTCGGCGGCGTGCTCCACGCTGGAGGTCTCGCGGCCTGCCATGGGGTGGCTGGCAATGAACTCCACCCCCGCCGGGCACAGCGCCTGCACCGGCTCCACAAGGCCGGTCTTGACGCCGGAAACATCCGTAAAGATGCACCCGGGCTTGAGCAGATGGCCGTAGGTACCAAACCAGTCCAGCAGCGCGGTGGGGTACAGGCCAAAAATGATATGGTCGGCCTGCCGGACAAGATCCTCAAAATCGTGGGTCTTACCGCCGGCGATATAGCCGTGCTCCAGCGCGTACTGCAAGTGTCCCTCGCTGCGGTTGATGCCGTCCACATGGAAGCCTGCGCGGGTCAGCTCCAGCGCGTACTTGCCGCCCAGCAGACCCAGACCCACTACGAGATAACGTTTTGTTTTATCAAGCATCTTCTACCTCCACGCCAAGCGGCGCTGCATCTGCAAAAAAGCCGGGCCAGCTCTTCTGAATGGCTTCGGCATCGTCCACGGTCAGGGGCAGCCCGGCGGCAGCAGCCAGCACCGCAAGGCTCATGACCACCCGATGGTCGTTGTGGCCGTGCAGCGGGGCGGCAGGGGCGTGCAGACGCTCAGCACAGCCGTGCACCGTGATGGTGCCGCCGTCGCTTTCCAGCACGCCGCCGCAGGCGCGCAGCTCGGCTTCCATAGCCGCGATGCGGTCGCTCTCTTTCAGGCGCAGCCGCTGGGCGTTGCGGATGACGGTGGTGCCCTCGCACAGCAGACCCAGCACCATCAGCACGGGGCCAAGGTCGGGGCAGTCCGCAAGGTCGATGTCCACCCCATGCAGGGGAGCTTTTGCAAAGGTGACGCTGTCGCCGGTGCGGGTGAACACCGCGCCGCACCGGCGCAAGATGTCCAGAATGGCGGCATCGCCCTGCAAAGTGTCCGGCGCAAGGCCGGTGATGGTCACCCCGCCGCACACCGCGCCCAGCACCGCCGGAAACGCGGCCTGACTGTAATCACCCTCCACGTTGTAGTCGCAGGGGCGGTACTGCTGCCCGCCGGGCAGCAGCAGAGTGGTTTCGTCCAGCCAGCGGCTGTGCACCCCAAAGGCGGCCTGCACAGCGCGGGTCATGTCGATGTAGCTGCGGCTCTCCACCGGGGGGATGAGGTGCAGGGTGCTATCCCCGGGCAGCAAGGGCAGCGCGAACAGCAGCCCGCTGATGAACTGGCTGGACACGTTGCCCGCCAGCCGGTAGTCCCCGGGGGTCAGTGCGCCCTCCACGGTCAGCCCGGCGGGGGACTGCTCAAATCGTAGATTCTGCTCGCGATATAACGCTTCGTATACGGACTGCGGGCGCTCCATCAGTCGTCCGCGTCCGGTAAAGGTGACCGGCTGGCCGGTCAGGCTGGCAATGGGGATCAAAAACCGCAGGGTGCTGCCGCTTTCGCAGCAGTCCACCGGGGCGGTCAGGGGCAGAAAATGCCCAAGCCCCTGCACAGTGGCATCGTCCGCGCCGGTGTCCACAGCGGCGCACAGCTGCGCGGCAGCGGACAGGGTGGCAGAGATGTCCTTGCTGAATTCCAGATGGGTGATGTGGGAGCGCCCCACAGCCAGCGCGGCGCACAGCACGGCGCGGTGCGCCATGCTTTTGCTGGGCGGCGCGGCGATCACGCCCCCGATGCCGCCGGGGGCAGGTCTGATGGTTACTAGCATAGCGGTGTTATCCTTTTGCAATTTCCCACGGGCAGCGCTTCAGGCGCCCCCTTGGGGGAGCTGGCGCGCCAGCGCCTGAGGGGTAAACGGTTTACATCTCCCGGCCGATGGCCCAAGCCACCTGACGGCACTTGGCCATGGCCTGTGCAAAGGCGTCCGGGGTCAGGCACTGTGCGCCGTCGCTCCATGCGTGCTGGGGGTCGTAGTGCACCTCCACCTCCAGACCGTCCGCACCGGCAGCCACGGCGGCGATCATCATCGGCTCTACCAGATTGGCCTTGCCGGTGGCGTGGCTGGGGTCTACCACGATGGGCAGATGGGTCTTTTCGTGGATGATGGGCACAGCGGAAAGATCCAGCGTGTTGCGGGTGTATTTTTCAAAGGTGCGGATGCCGCGCTCACAGAAGATGACCTGCTCGTTGCCGCCTGCCATGATGTACTCGGCGCTCATGATCCACTCCTCGATGGTGTTGCACAGGCCGCGCTTGAGCAGCACAGGCTTGTGCATCTTGCCCACCGCCTTGAGCAGCTGGAAGTTCTGCATATTGCGTGCGCCGATCTGCACCACGTCCACATACTCCTCAAACTCCGGGATGCGGTCCTCGCTCATCAGCTCGGAGACGATGGGCAGACCGGTGGCTTCGCGGGCCTTTACCATGTCCAAGATGCCCTCGGTCTCCAGACCCTGAAAGGCGTAGGGAGAGGTGCGGGGCTTGTAGGCACCGCCGCGGAACAGCGCTGCGCCGCCCGCCTTGACTCCCTGCGCGATGCGCAGTGCCTGCTCGGCGTTCTCGATGCTGCAGGGGCCTGCCATAACGGCGATCTTTTCCTTGCTGCCGATCTTCACGCCGCCGCAGTCGATGACCGAGTCTGCGGGGTGGAACAGGCGGTTTGCGCGCTTATAGGGCGCAGACACGCGGGTAACGTTGTCGATCCACGGGTTTGCCAGCACGTCCCGCTCGTCGATCTTGGTGGTGTCGCCCACCAGACCGAACACGTTGTAGTCCTTGCCGGTGATCAGGGTCACATCCAGACCCTGCTTTTCGAATTTATCAACGATCTTTTCCAGTTCCTCTTTGGGAGTGCCTTTTTTGGTGGAGATGATCATGGGAGGTCGTTCCTTTCCTGTTTGTTCTTTACATCACGATATGTGCCTTACTGGAGCCGTCGGTGCGAAGCAGCTGCGCCAGCCAGATGCAGGCGTGCAGGTAGCCCTGCGGGCCTTCGCCGATAAAATGTCCCTGACAGCCAAAGGACACCACGTCCGTTTTGCGGAAGGGCTCGCGCTCGTCCGGGGCGTCCAGCATCACCTCTACGGCGGGCACGCTGCACAGCCGCAGTGCGTCCAGAATGGCTACGCTGTAATGGGCGTAGCCGCCCGGGTTCAGCACGATGCCGTCCACCCGCCCCGGGGCGGACTGGATCTCGTCGATCAAATCGCCCTCGTGGTTGGACTGGCAGATGTCCGTCTCGATGCCAAGCTGGTCGCAGCCCGCCTGCACATAGTCCATCAGGCCGGTGTAGTCCACTTCGCCGGGCACGCCGGGCTCAGACCAGCGCGCCAGATTGATGTTTGGCCCGTTAAGAATCAAAAATTTCATCCAGTGCCTCCTGTGCAGCTGCCAGCGTCTGGGCCAGCGTGCCGGTGTTAGAAATCACCGCATCTGCGGCGGCAAGGTACAGCGGGCGGCGCTGGGCTTCCATGGTGCGCAGCGCTTCGGCGCTGGAAGAAAGCGGGCGGTCGCCGCCCACAGCCAGCGCTTCCACCGGCCGGTCGATGAACAGCACCACGCCGTTCTGGCGCAGGGCGCGGACATTCTCTGCCCGCTTCACCGCGCCGCCGCCGCAGGAGAGCACAAGCCCCTTTTCCTTGCCGAAGCGGGCGATCTGCGCGGCTTCCTTTGCGCGGAAGCCCTCTTCGCCCTCGGCGGCAAAGATATCCGGGATGCTGCGTCCGTCTGCCTTGACGATCTCCTCGTCCAGATCCACCAGCGGTCTGCCCAGCAGCTTTGCCAGCAGGCGGCCAAGGGTGGATTTGCCGCAGGAGGGCATTCCCACAAGGGCGATGTTCAGCGTCTCGCGGCGCAGCGCGGCGGTGATGCGCCGCACCTCAGCCGGGGCGTCCTCGAACTTGCGGCCAAGGAAGTATTCGGCGGCGTACACCGCCTGTGCCACCAGCATCTCCAGCCCGCCTACGGCTACCGGCACACCGGCGTCCTCGGCGCGGAGGATGAGTTCGGTCTTGTTGGGGTTATAGACCACGTCCACCACGGCTTCCAGCCCGGGCAGGGCGGCGACGTCCAGACTGCACACGCCCACGTTGGGGTACATCCCGGCGGGGGTGGTGTTGAATACCACCTGTGCGCCGCTGCGCACGGCTTCGGCGTAGCTCAGCTCGCCCTTTTCCGGGTCGGGAGTGCGGCTGACGGTCAGCACCTTGGCAGCGCCCTTGTCCAGTGCCACCGCGCGGGTGGTGTTATGGGTGCCGCCGGTGCCTAAAATGAGCACGGTCTTGCCCGCAAGCTCCACGCCGTGGGCTTCGCACAGGTGGGCAAAGCCCAGATAATCGGTGTTGTAGCCGTAGAGCAGGCCGTTTTTATTCACCACCGTGTTCACCGCGCCGATGGCGCGGGCGCGGGGGTCGATAAAGGAGCAGTAATCCATCACCAGTTTTTTATAGGGGATGGTCACATTGATGGCCTTGAACTGCCGCCGCTGCAAAAAGGCGCGGGCGTCTGCCTCGGTGGGCAGGGGGCACAGCTCATAGCTGTACCCGCAGAGCAGCTCATGGATCGTCTTGGAGTAGGAGTGTCCCAGCTTGCCGCCGATGAGTCCGTATTCCATCTCAGTCCTCCTTCCGGTAGCCGGTGGGGTCGGTCATCCACCGGGCACCGTACCGGGCGGTGAGCAGATCGCCCACCGCAAGGGCGGCGGCGCAGGTCTGCACAATGGCGGCCCGGGGCACGATGCAGGGGTCGTGCCGTCCCTGAATGGACAGCTGCGCGTCCTTTTTTGCGATGTAGTCCACCGTGTCCTGCTGCTTGTAGATGCTGGGGGTGGGCTTGACGGCGGTGCGGAACACCACCGGCATACCGTTGGCAATGCCGCCGTTGATGCCCGCATTGTGGTTGGTGGCGGTGACCACCGCGCCCTCTGCCGTCATGCGGAAGGCATCGTTCGCTTCCGAGCCACGCAGCCCGGCAAAGCCGAAGCCGGTGCCGAACTCGATGCCCTTGACCGCCGGGACGGAAAAGGCCAAGTGGGCGATCTCGCTTTCCACGCTGTCAAAGTAAGGCTCGCCGATGCCGGCGGGCAGGCCGAGGATGGCAGTCTCCAGCACGCCGCCTACGCTGTCGCCCTCGGCACCTGCGGCGCGGATGGCAGTTTTCATGGGTTCTTCCACGGCGGCATCCAGCACCGCAAAGCCCTCGGTCTTACTGGCAAGCGTCTCCGCCTGTGCCGCAAGGGCAGCGGGGTCGTCCAGCGCAAAGGGCGTATCGGCAATATCTGCGCACCGGGCAATGTGGGTGGTGATATCAATGCCCGCCCGCTGCAATGCGGCAAGCACGATGCTGCCGCCCGCCACAAGGGCAGCGGTCACCCGGCCGGAAAAGTGCCCGCCGCCCCGGGCATCCTGAAAGCCGTGGTACTTGGCGTAGGCGGTAAAGTCCGCGTGGCCGGGGCGCAGAAGGTCGGCGGTCTTGGCGTAGTCCGCGCTGCGGGTGTTCTGGTTTTCGATCATCAGGGCGATGGCGGTGCCGGTGGTGTGGCCGTTTACCACACCGGACAGCAGCTGCACCGCGTCCGCTTCCACCCGGGGGGTGGAAAGGCCGTCGCCCCGGGCACGGCGCTTATCCATGCAGGCGGCGAGAAAGCTCTCGTCCACCGGCACACCGGCGGCCATGCCGTCCAGCACCGCGCCCACGGCGCGGCCGTGGCTCTCGCCGAAGATGGTCAGCGAAAGGTCGCTGCCAAAGGTGTTTTTCATGGGTCAGTCCTCCATGCCCAGCAGCGGGCGCAGCCCCTCCACAGGGATGGTCTCGGCGCGCCAGCAGCCAAGGCCGGGCACCTTGATGATGGTGATCTGCCCGCCCTGTGCTTTTTTGTCGTGCAGCATCTCAGCCAGTACCTTTTCCTTATCGTAGGCGGTGCGGGTGGGCAGGCCTAAGCGGCGGTACACGCCGCGCACCCGCTTTTGCAGCGCCTTGGATTCGATCATGGGCAGCATTCCCAGCGCCACGCACTCGCCGTGGAACAGGCCGGTGGTGCGGCGTCCCTTGATGCCCTTCACGGCTTCGATGCCGTGGCCGATGGTGTGGCCGAAGTTCAGCGCTTTGCGCATACCCTGCTCGGTCTCGTCCTGCTCCACGATGCTCTTTTTAAAGCGCAGGCTGCGGCAGATGATCTCGCCGATGCGGTCGTCCACGTCCTCTTTTTCAAAGATGGAGAACAGCTCCGGGTCAGCCAAGAGACCTGCCTTGACGGCCTCGGCCAGACCGTTGATGAAGTGGCGGCGGGGCAGGGTGGACAGGGTGTCCGGGTCCACGATGACCAGCTTGGGTTGCCAGAAAGCACCTACGATGTTTTTGGTGTCGCCAAGATCCACGGCGGTCTTGCCGCCGATGGAGGAATCGATCATGGAAAGGGTGGTGGTGGGGCAGTTGATAAAATCAATGCCGCGCATATAGATGGAAGCGGCAAACCCGGCAAGGTCGCCCACCACGCCGCCGCCCACGGCTACCACAAGGTCGCCGCGCCCCATGCCGAAGTCCAGCATCTGCCGCAGCACAGTTTCCAGAATTTTAAAGCTCTTGCTGGCTTCGCCCTGCGGCACGGTGATGATGGTGGCGTCCTTGCACTGGTCAGCTACCATCTGTGCGTACTGTGCGGGCACACCGCTGTCGGTGACCACCGCCACCCGGCGGTCCAGCCGGGCGAACTGGTACAGGTTTTCCAGCGAGCCGCGCTTGACGATGATGTCGTAGCTGCGCTCGCCCAGATTCATGGTCAGCTTGGTTCCGATAAAATCACTCATTTTGTATACACTCCTAACAGCCGCACCGTCCGGCAGGTGCGGTCAAGCTCGCGCAGCAGCGCGGCGGTCTCGCCGGCGGCGGCATCGCCCACCAGCTCTACGTAAAAATAATATTCAAAGGGGACGTGCGGCATGGGGCGGCTCTTGATGGACTCCATATTGAAGCCGCTGGCACCGATGACCTGAATCACCTCCGCCAGTTTGCCGGGCTTGTTGTCCACCGTGAACAGCAGCGAGAACCGGTTGCCCGCCGTGGGCTTTTCGCGGCTGAGCACGATGAACCGGGTGGTGTTGTCGCCGTCGGTGTTGATGTTGGGCACCAGAATTTCCAGCCCGTACAGCGCGGCAGTCTCGGCGCTGGCAATGGCGGCCTTTGTCGCATCGCCGCTTTCTGCCACGAACTTTGCGGCCATAGCGGTGTTGGCCATGGCGGTGGCGGGCAGACGGAACTGCTTTAAAAAGGTCTCGCTCTGGGCGATGGCCTGCTGGTGGCTGTACACCGTGCGCAGCTGGGAAAGCTGGGTGCCCGGCAGCACCAGAAGATTCTGGGAGATGGGCAGGTCGTACACATCCACCACCCACAGCTCCGGGTGGTTATAACACAGGTCCAGCACGGCGGAAACGTCCCCGGCGTGGCTGTTTTCAAAGGGTACTACGCCGTGAGCGGCTTCGCCCGCGGCAACGGCCTCGAATACCTCGTCCCACGTGGAATAGCTCACGGCTTCGGCGTGGGGGAACAGCGCCTTGAGGGCGATGTGGGCAAACGCCCCCTCCACTCCCTGATAGGCGGCGCGATTACGTCCCAGCACAGCGGCTTCGTATTGCTTGGCAAGATCCATCAGGTGCTGGACATGGTCTTTATAGTAAGGGCGCAGCGCGGGCTGCTGAATGCGGGCTGCGGCCTTTTCCAGCACGGCGGCCTCCCGGGCGGCATCGTAGATGGGCAGGCCGTGCGCCCGCTTATATTCGGCCACCTGTAAAACAGCAGCCATCCGGCGCTCGAACAGCGCAGCCAGCTGCGCATCCACCGTGTCGATCTCGGCACGGGCTTGTTCCAGTGCGTCCATGGGGGTCACATCCTTTTTGGTCGGTTTTTGCGGGGATACCTAGTAAGTATACCATAACCGGGACAGGGAAACAACAAACCGCCCTCCATTTGAGGGTGGAGAAAATTTCAAATCAGCCATGGGTAAAAAGACGAAAATAGAAAACAGAAACGCACCCACAGTCCGTTTTTGCGCCCTGAAAAGCAGGGAAAACGAACGGTGGGTGCGTTGAAACAGAACTCCCTCAGTCAAAACCTGACGGTTTTGACAGCTCCCTCTGGGAGGGAGCCTCTGGCGAGAAAGCAAACTTTACCTCTTTGCCAAAGGCCCCATCTCCGAGGGGGCTGGCATCGCGCAGCGATGACTGGGGGAGTTCAACTATTTATTCTTCAAAATATCCTCCCAGCTGCGGGCTTTGCCGTAATAGCGCCCGTAGGGGTTATCAAGGTCTGCGGCGCGGGGGACAGGCGGCGCGGGCGGCTGGGGCTTGGGAGTACGGTCAAAGGTGAACCGGGCAGCGGGGCCGCCGGCTTTGATGCGGAAGCGCATCTTTAATGCCCCTCCCCGGCGGTGGAAACCGCCCCGGCGGTCAGGCTTGCCCAAAGGGGCTCGCTGTTTTCCAGCAGGGAAGCGGATTCCTTCAGCCATGCGCCCCGGATGCCGATATAGTAATCTGCCAGCAGCTGCTGGCTGTCGCCGCTGGCGCTCTGCACCGCGTCCGAGGTGTAGCTGCCCAGCTCCATCCCGGTCAGCACCGGGCAGTCCGTCCAGCGGTAGACCATGTTCCACCAGTCGCTGTCGGCATCGGACTTGGGCAGATGGCCGTCCAGATACCGCAACGTGCCGGTGGTCTGCTGGAAGCCAGCGGGGTCATACAGGATAAAGATGGAGCTGAGGGAGCTCTGGATATCGGTGGAAAGCTTGGTGGTGCCCGCCATATCCAGATAGGCGTCCGAGTCCTCACTGTTGAAGGCCATGGTGTATTGGTTCAGCTTCACCACCACCTTGCCATCGCCGTTGCAGTCCTCGCCATAGGCGGCAAGCTGCTGCTGCAGGGCGGTGACGGTGGCTTCGGGCAGGTAGTGGGGGCTGACCACCGCCACGTTGTAATCCGGGTGGGTGGTCAGGAAATACTGCCCGATAAAGCAGTACGCCACGAACGCACCCGCAATGCCGAAGATGAGCACCCATTTCAGGTTGTAGTCCCACCAGTTTGCCCAGCGCTCCTTGCGGCTGTACTGCCGCTGTTTGCGGGGCTTGAGGTCCTTGGGGTCGATGTCGCGTTCGTAACGGTAGCTTGCCATAAAATAGTTCTCCTGTGTGATGAAACGGGCGGGAAAGGCTGTTACTTCAGTGCAGCCAGAATGCTCTGGCGCACGGCATCGGGCAGCTGCTTCTGCTCGGCCTTGCTCATGCCGGCGGTCTGGATGGGGGGCATGATCTTGATGCGCACACTGCCCGGGCGGCAGCGGTTGCCGTTAGTCTCAAACAGGGCGCGGGCACCGGTCACAGCCACCGGCACCACCGGGGCACTTGTCTTGACCGCAATGCGGAAAGCACCGGCCTTGAACTCGCCTGCGCCGCCCTCTTCGCCCTTGTAGCGGGTGCCCTCGGGGAAGATGACAAAGCTGCGGCCGCCCTCCACGATGGCGGTGGCATCGTTCAGCGCCCGCACCGAGGCGCGCACATCGTCACGCTGCACGAACACGCAGCCCAGCAGCTTCATCCAGCGGTTGAGCAGGGGGATCTTTTCCAGCTCCTCCTTGGCAAGGATGCCGTGGGGCTTTTCCAGCCCGGCCAGCAGCAAGGGGATGTCGTAGTAGCTGCGGTGGTTCGCCACAAACACGCAGGGGCGGTCTTTGGGGATGTTCTCCAGCCCTTCCACGGACAGGGACACACCGGTCACCTTTAAAATGCCCCGGCTCCAGCGGGGGATATGCTGGTTCACGATCTGCTCCACGGTGGCGGTATCTCCGGCGGCTGCGGCGCGCTCGGCGCGGCGCAGAATGCTGTAATGCAGGATCATGTACCCGAACAGATAAATAAACATCGCAATGGTGCGAAGAATGCTCATAATAGTTTCCTCCTATTGCAAAAAATGCCATTGTCATTGTAGCACACTTTGCACAAAAAAGGGAGAGATAAATATTTTTTTACAATTAGCCCCGGTTGTATCTTGCAAAGTTGACAAAATACAGGTATATTTATATCTGTAAAGTTAGCACAATGGCACTTTCCAGACAAAACGCCTGCGGTGCCGGTTAAAAACGTAAGAGAGGTACCGCAGTTACTATGGGTCTTTTTCCTTCTGCCAATGATTTCAAGGCCGGAAAGGGTGTCGAAAAGGACGCCCCCCGCAAGACCGGCATCGGCCGCTTTTTTGAGCTTGTAGGCCGTGATATGAACGGGATGTTCCTTGCAAACCTGCTGACCTGCATCGGGTTTGCACCGGTCATCTGTCTGGTGTACATCGGCTTTTTGCAGAACAGCCTGCCGGTGATGCTGGGCAGCGCCGCCGTAGGCGGTCTGCTGGCGGGCCCGGCACTGGCAGGAATGTACGATACCGTCCTGCGCGCACTGCGCGACGAGGCGGGCTATTGGTGGGTGACCTACCGCAAGGCGTTCAAGCGCAACTTTAAAGCCAGCCTTGCGCCGGGCGTGCTGTACACCGTGGTGGTCACGCTGCAGATCTTCCTCGTCTATTTCTGCTTCAATATGCTGTACCACGGCACGAACGTGGGCATCCCGCTGTGGGTGGCTACGGTGCTCAATCTGGTGCTGTTCCAGATGCTGTTTGCCTATATGTGGCCGCAGGTGGTGCTGCTGGATCAGCCTTTGAGCCTGACTTTGAAAAACAGCATCAACTGCATGATCGCCTTTCTGCCCCACGCACTGGCTGCCGCCATCGTGCAGGTGCTGTTCTGGGGCGTGGTGATCCTGTGTATGCCGCTGGGGCTTTTGCTGATGCTGATCTTCGGTTTCTGGTTCGTCACCGAGGTGTCCTGCCAGATCGTGTACGGTGATATCGACCGGGTGTTCCACATCGAGGAGAACATCCGCAAAATGAAGGACGCCGAGCTGGAAGCCGCCCTCAAGGAGGACTACGCCGACGACGACACCCCGGAAGAATAAGCGATAAAACTGCGGAAAGGAGCGATGTCCCATGGAACAACGGAATAATCTTGTGCTGCAGGGGACAGAGACCTTTTCCCGCGGGCAGCTGGACAACGTTGCGCTGGAAAATGGCGCACTGGTGCTGGACAGCGTGGCAGGGCGCAGCCTTTTGTACGGCAGCTACACCACCCCGGAGTTTGCCATGCCGGCCTTCTGCAACCTGAACGTCAGCTGGAACGCCCACGCACCCCGGGACACCATGGTGGAGGTGCGCTGCCGGGTATATGCGGCAGGGGCGTGGACGGGCTGGATGAGCTTTGGCAAGTGGGCACCGGATTATCCCCGGTGCAGCGTGTCCAGCCACAGCGAGGACGGCATGATCTTTTTGATGGGCGATACCGTCACGGTAGCTGCCCCGGGCGGCGGCACCGGCGTGCAGCTGCAGGTGAACCTTTCCACCAACAACGATAAAGTCACCCCGGCGGTGCGTCTGCTGGCGGCGGCGGTGCGCCCCCTTGCGTGGGAAAAGCACAACGGCCACCCGCTGAACCGGCGGCTCTATCTGCCGGAATACTGCCTTTCCGCCCACGACCCCAGCTTTGGGCGGGAGATGGATCTGCCGCTGGTCATGGCGGCGCTGATGAACCGCTGGGGCGAGGATATCCTGCCGGAAGAAGTGGCCTACGCCATGGAGGACGGCAGCACCCGCTCTACCGGCAACACCGCCTTTGCTGCGGCCGCCGCAGGCTGCTGCGGCTATCCCTGCTGGCAGGCATGGATGGACCTTGCCGACCTGCGGGAGCAGATCCACGACGGCTGCTCGGTGGCAGTGCAGGTGGAGCGGCGGGTGCGCGGCCAGCGCGACCCGACGCGGCTGTGGATGGGGCTGCGCGGCTTTGGCCACGATGACGCCGTAATGGCAGATTTTGTGCTGCTGAACGACCCCACCGCCGATACTGACGGCGCAGTGAACTGCACCATGGCGCTGGTGGATTTTATGCGTTACTTTACCGGCAAAGCCATTGCCCTGCGGCCAAAGCAGCGGGAGGCTGAGGCCGACCGTCCCCGGCGGCTGCGCTGCGAGCTGCACGCCGGCACCCAGCCGGGCACTTACTACTTTGAGCGGAGGGGAGAGCCCGCAGACCTGCCGGAGGATTTTTCCGGCTGGATCGCCTGCGCGCCCCACGATGGCGTGGCGCACGCCACCACCGCCCACCGCACCTTTTTGCGCTGTACCCGCACCGAGGACGGCGGGGTACAGTTCCCGCCGGAGCTGCTGGCCGCAGGCGGGCGCTACAGTGTGTATGCAGTGGACCAGACCGGCACCATGCGGGTAGCAGAGGTACGGCTGCCGAAGCCGAAGCCCGCGCCCGCGAGCACAGAACCCCAAGCCAGCGGCCAGACCGGGGACGCCCCGGCACAGCCGTAAGCTTTTTCAGGGCGATATATGAAACAGGAGGAACACATTATGGCAAAGACGATCATCACTTTGGGCCGTGAGTACTGCACCGGCGGACGCTACATCGCAGAGGACGTGGCAAATGCACTGGGCATCAAGCTTTACGACAAGGAGCTGATCACCATGGCAGCAAAGAACTCCGGCTTGTCGGAGGAGGCTGTTGCCGCCAGCGAGAAACGGCATACCCACAGCCTGCTGTACAGCCTGTACACCATGGGCAACGAGCTGCCGCTGGGCGATCAGGTGTTCATTCTGCAGAGCCGTATCATCAAGCAGCTGGCTGAGGAAGGCCCCTGCGTGATCCTTGGCCGCTGCGGTGACTACGTCCTGCGGGAGCGCAAGGATGTGCTGCGGGTGTTCGTGTATGCACCCAAGGAGTGGCGCCTGCAGTACGCCAAGACCAACCCTCTGGTAAAGGCCAAGGACGAAAAGGGCATCAAGGACGAGGTGGAAAAGACCGACCGCAACCGCTCGGCCTACTACAACTACTATACCCAGAACCGCTGGGGCGATGCCCACAACTACGATCTGGCCATCAACGCCGCCCTTGGCCGCGAGACCTGCGTGAAGATGATCCTGGACGCAGCCGCCGCAAAGGAAAAGACGCTGTGACCCCCGGCCAGACCCAATAAACAACGACAGAACGTGGGCAGGGCGCTTCTGCGCCCTGCCCACGTTTCCGGCAAGGAGAAATCGTGAAAACAAATCAATCGCAGACCGCACCCGCCGAGGTGCGGGAAAACATCATGGGCACCATGGAGATCAACCCGCTTTTGCTCAAGCTCAGCATCCCGATGATGATCTCCATGCTGGTGCAGGCGCTGTACAACGTGGTGGATTCGGTGTTCGTGTCCCATGTCAGCGAGAGCGCCCTTACCGCCGTATCGCTGGCGTTTTCATTGCAGAATGTCATGATCGCCGTAGGCGTGGGCACCGGCGTGGGCGTGAACGCCCTGCTGAGCAAGAGCCTTGGCGAAAAGAACCAGAGCCGTGCCAACGCCACCGCAGAAAACGGCATCTTCCTTTCCCTGTGCAGCTTTGCGGTGTTTTTTGTCATCGGCCTTACCTGCATGAAGCCCTACTTCTACGCCCAGACCAGTGACCCCGTCATCGCGCAGCAGGGCATCCGGTATCTTTCGGTGTGCTGCATCTTCAGTCTGGGTATTTTCACCCAGACCATGGGCGAAAAGCTGCTGGCGGCCACCGGCCGCACCCAGCTGAGCATGATCAGCCAGCTGGTGGGTGCCGTGGTCAACATCGTTCTGGACCCCATCTTCATCTTCGGCTACTGCGGGCAGGCGCTGTCCGGCACCACCGGCGCGGCGGTGGCTACAGTCATCGGCCAGTTCTGCGGTGCAGGCATGACCTTGTACTTCAACACCCGCAAAAACCCGGATATCCAGATCAGCTTCAAGGGCTTCCGTCCCAGCGCCAAGGCCATTGGCCGCATCTACACCGTGGGTCTGCCCAGCATCGCCATGCAGTGCGTGGGCAGCCTGATGACCTTTGGCATGAACCTGATCCTGATGGCCTTCTCCGCTACGGCGGTGGCGGTGTTCGGCGTCTACTTCAAGCTGCAAAGCTTCGTGTTCATGCCCATTTTCGGCCTGAACAACGGCATGGTGCCCATCATCAGCTACAACTATGGTGCCCGCAGACCGGATCGCGTGAAAAAGACCATCAAGCTGTCGGTGTGCTACGCCGAAGGCATCATGCTGGCGGGCTTCTGCATCTTCCAGTTCGCACCCGGGCTGGTGCTGAGCATCTTTGCCGCCAGCGACGCCATGCTGGCCATCGGCATCCCGGCCATGCGCATCATCTGCCTGCACTTTTTGCTGGCGGGCGTCAGCATCGTGCTCAGCTCGGTGTTTCAGGCGCTGGGCAACGGCGTTTTCAGCCTGATCGTTTCGGTCTGCCGCCAGCTGTTCGTGCTGCTGCCGGCAGCGTGGCTGCTGGCACAGACCGGCAGCGTCAACAATGTCTGGTGGGCCTTCCTCATTGCGGAAGTCGTCAGCATCCTGATGAGCCTGGCCTTCTATGCCCGTATCAACAAAACCACCATCGCACCCCTGTACCACTGACCCGGGTGCGGGCAGCGGCCCTGCAAACGAAAGGAACGTGATCTCTATGGTAAAAAAGCTGAAGTGGAACCTGATCCTCATGAGCCTGCTGTATGTCGGACTGGGCATTTTTCTGGTCATGAAGCCCGGCACGGCGCTGAACATCGTCTGCTATGCGCTGGGCGGCGTGGTGTTGGCCTGCGCAGCGGTGCAGCTGATCCGCTACTTTGTGGTGGAGCGCGGGGTGTTCCAGAGCCAGCTTACCCTGATCTCCGGCCTTGTCTGCCTTGCACTGGGCGTTTTTCTGCTGCTGCGCAGCGATATCGTGGTAAGCATTTTGCCCATCGTGTTCGGCCTGTTCGTCATCTTTGACGCCATTGGCCGGGTGCAGAACGCTTTGGACCTGCGCCGCTGCGGCTACGACAGCTGGAAGGGCTTTCTGCTGCTGCCGGTGCTCAGCGTGGTGCTGGGCGTCATCCTGATCGCAAACCCCTTCGGTGCCATGGAAACGCTGGTGATGGCCATCGGCGTCATCCTGATCGTGGAAGGTGCCATCAACCTGCTCAGCGCTCTGTATACCGTGCTGGCCGTGCGCCGCTTTGCAAAGCTGCACCCGGAGACCCAGTCCGTGCTGGAATCCATCACCGGCGAGGATCTGAACGGCGACGGCGTTGTCGCCCCGGATGTGGCTCATGCTGACGCGGAAGCCACCGCCGTGGAACTGGATCATGTGGACGAGAGCGCCACCGTGGAACAGGAGGAGCGGGAGTAAAGGGAAACGACCTCGCCCTCTCCGTCACCTACGGTGACACACTCCCCCTTTTGTCGCTGCGCGACATCTTCCCCCGGCGCGGGGGAAGTCTTTCCTCAAAGGGAGAGGCCTTGGCAAAGAGATGAAGTTTGCGTGGACTGCCAAGGGCTCCCACTTTGGGGGAGCTGGCAAAGCCGACAGGCTTTGACTGAGAGGGCGAGCACGTTGCCCAAAAGCATAAACAAGCAAATCTATAACAGGAAAAGGAACAAAATCATGGAAAAGTACGATCTGATCATCGTGGGTGCGGGCCCTGCCGGCATCTTTACCGCTGTGGAGCTGCTGCGTCACGGCAGCAAAAAGAAGATGCTGCTGGTGGAAAAGGGCAAGCCGGTGGAAAAGCGCCACTGCCCCAAGGCAGAGGTAGGCCACTGCGTCAACTGCCGCCCCACCTGCGCCATCACCACCGGCTTTTCCGGTGCGGGCGCGTTTTCGGACGGCAAGCTGAGCCTTTCCTACGAGGTGGGCGGCGACCTGCCCACCCTCATTGGAGAGGAATTTGCGCAGGAGCTCATCGACTACACCGATAAAATTTATCTGGAGTTCGGCGCCGACCCCCATGTGGAGGGCATCTACACCGGTGAGGACATCAAGGAGATCCGCAAAAACGCCATCCACGCGGGTCTGAAGCTGGTGGATTGCCCCATCCGTCATCTGGGCACTGAGAAGGCGCAGGAGCTGTATCTTGCCATCCAGAACTATCTGGCAGACAACGGCGTGGAGATGCGCTTCAATACCGAGTGCGAGAACATCATTCTGGAAGAGGAAGGCTGCAAGGGCGTTCTGCTGAAGGACGGCGACAGCCTGCTGCCCGTGTACGCGGACGAGGTGGTCATCGGCACCGGACGCCGCGGCGCAGACTGGCTGGAAAAGCTCTGCGCAGAGCACCACATCGCCCACAAGCCCGGCACCGTGGACATCGGTGTACGCGTGGAGTGCCGCAACGAGGTGATGGAAAAGGTGAACAAGGTGCTGTATGAGTCCAAGCTCATCGGCTACCCGAAGCCTTGGAAGAACAAGGTGCGCACCTTCTGCCAGAACCCCGGCGGCTTTGTGGCGCAGGAGAATTACGACAACGACCTTGCGGTGGTCAACGGCCACAGCTTCAAGGAAAAGAAGAGCCCGAACACCAACCTTGCCATTTTGGTGTCCCACAACTTTACCGAGCCCTTCAACCAGCCCATCGCCTACGCACAGAAGGTGGGCGAGCTGACCAATATGCTGGGCGCAGGCCACATCATGGTGCAGCGCTACGGCGATATTCTGGACGGCAAACGCACGTGGCAGAAGGAGCTGGCACAGTCCAACGTGAAGCCCACGCTGAAGGACGCCGTAGCCGGTGATATCACCGCCGCCATGCCCTACCGCGCCATGACCAACATCATCGAGTTCATCAAGATGCTGGACATGGTGGTGCCCGGCTTTGCCGCCAACGAGACGCTGCTGTACAGCCCGGAGCTGAAGTTCTACTCCAACAAGGTGAAGATGGACGAGAACCTTGACACCAACATTCAGGGTCTGCACTGTCTGGGCGACTCCTCCGGCTGGACGCGCGGACTGATGATGGCCTCGGTCATGGGCGTGCTGATGGGCCGCAAGCTGGCTGAAAAAGAAGGCTGCTAAAAATAAACGCAAGCCCGGAAGGTTGCAGACCTTCCGGGCTTGCGCTGTTGAGGAATGTCACTTCAGTTTGCTCAGGTAGCGGTAAATGGTGGCTTCCGAGGAGCCTAGCTGGGCGGCAACCTCGCTGACTGCATAGTCCCTCAAGAACATCCAGGCCATTCTGGCACAGCAGGAGATGACACTGGCCAATGTGGTCAAAACTACGGTGTTTCTGGCGGATATCAACGATTTTGCAGAGATGAACAAGGTGTACGGCGAGTATTTTGCGCAGCCCTACCCCGCGCGCAGCGCGGTGCAGGTGGGCAAGCTGCCCAAGGGCGCTCCGCTGGAGATCGAGTGCATTGCTGTAAAGTAAGTTCCCCCGCACGGGAAGAAAAGAAACGGTGAACCAAATGGATAAACAGATGTTCGTTCGCATCCTGAACAGTGAGATGGAGCTGGCTACGGGCTGTACGGAGCCCGGCGCAGTTGCTCTCACCGCCGCAGAGGCGGGCGCAGCACTCCGCAAGGCAGGCGGCACACGGGTAGAAGCCGTGACCGTCCGCGCCAGCATCAACATTATCAAAAACGCCATGTCGGCGGGCATTCCGGGCACCTCGTATCAGGGCATGGATTACGCCGCCGCCATTGGTGCCGTAGGCGGCGACCCCGTCCACCTGCTGGAGGTCATGAACTATGTGCCCCGGGAGCAGATGGAAGAAGCCGCAGCCCTTGTCGGGGCAGGCAAGGTCAGGGTAGAGGTGGCACAGGTGCCGCAGAAGCTCTACATTGAGGTGCTTGTCACTTCTGACGGCCACACCGGCCGCGCGGTGGTGCGGGACCTGCACACCAACGTGGTGCTGGTGGAGCAGGACGGCGTAGCTACGCTGGACAAGCAGCACACCGACTCTGCCGCCGCCGGGGACAGCGATGTGGTGACCCCGGAGCAGATCGCAGAATTTCTGACCGTCCGCTCCATCTGGGATTACTGCACGGAGGAGCTGGACCCCCTGCACGACCCCATCGACATCATCCGCAGCGCCGTACAGGTGAACACGACCATCAGCGACGAGGGTCTTGCCAAGGAATACGGCCTTGCCATTGGACGCAATCTGGAGCTGAACTGCCGCAAGGGTCTGATGACCCGCGACCTGACCACCAACGCCATGGTCGCTGCTTCTGCCGGTGCGGACGCCCGCATGGCAGGCGCGCCGGTGTCGGTGGTGGCAAACTCCGGCAGCGGCAATCAGGGCATTACGGCTACCATGCCTGTCGTAGCTACTGCCCGCTGGCTGGACATCGACGAGGAGAAGATGCTCCGCGCCGTGACCCTTTCCAACCTGATCGCAATCCGCATCAAGGCTAAGTTTGGCCGCCTGAGCAACCTTTGCGGTGCAACCGTAGCCGCCACCGGCGCAGCCTGCGGCATTGCCTACCTGCTGGGCGGCGGCTACCACGAGGTATGCTGCACCATCCAGAACATGGTGGGCAACATCACCGGCATGGTATGCGATGGTGCAAAGGCCGACTGTGCGCTGAAGATCTCCACCTGCGTCAACGCCGCCTGTCAGGCAGCTGCCATGGGTGTGCGCGGCGTGCGGGTGCAGAGCACCGATGGCATCGTGGAGCACAATGTGGAATATACGCTGGACAACTTTGCCACTCTGAGTACCCACGGCACCAGCGACAGCGTGATCCTTGATCTGATGCTGAACAAACACCTCCCGGAGACGGAATAAGTCTCCCCACCTAGCCCCCTTTCCGGGGCAAAAAGAAAGAGGTACTGAAGTTATGAAAAAGCTATTCAATAGTCTGCCCTTCCGGCTTTTGCTGGGCATTCTTGTTGGTATCATCCTTGGCCAGCTGTTCAACGAGAGCACCATGGGCGTTGTGGTGACCCTGCAGTACATCATGGGTCAGCTCATTACCTTCTGTGTGCCGCTGATCATCATCGGCTTCATTGCTCCGTCCATTACAAAGCTGGGCAAAAACGCCTCCCGCCTGCTGGCAGTGGCCATCGTCATCGCGTATGTGTCCTCTGTCTGCGCAGCCTTCATGAGCATGGGCGCCGGCTACGGCCTGATCCCCCACCTGTCCATCGACAACAATGTTGCCGGTCTGCGCGAGCTGCCGGGTGTCGTCTTTGAGCTGAACATTCCCCAGATCATGAGCGTTATGAGCGCTCTGGTGCTGAGCGTTCTGGTGGGTCTGGCTGCTACCTGGACCAACAGCAAGCTGACCTGCGACTTTTTGGCCGAGTTCCAGAACATCGTGCTGGACATCGTGAGCAAGGTCATCATCCCCGTGCTGCCCTTCTACATTGCCGCTACCTTCTGCGGCCTGAGCTACGAGGGCACCATCACCCATCAGCTGCCCGCCTTCCTGCAGATCATCGTCATCGTCATGGCCGGTCACTATATCTGGCTGGCTGTGCTGTACCTGCTGGCCGGTGCTTACTCCGGCAAGAACCCCTGGGAAGTGCTGCGTCACTACGGCCCCGCTTACCTGACCGCTGTCGGTACCATGTCCAGTGCTGCTACGCTGGGTGTGGCGCTGGAGTGCGCCCGCAAGAGCAAGGTCCTGCGTAAGGACATGGTCAGCTTCGGCATCCCCCTGTTTGCAAACATCCACCTGTGCGGCTCTGTGCTGACCGAGGTGTTCTTCTGCATGACCGTTTCCAAGATCCTGTACGGCAAGCTGCCCAGCGTTGGCACCATGATCCTGTTCTGCCTGTTGCTCGGCATCTTCGCTATCGGCGCACCCGGCGTGCCCGGCGGCACTGTCATGGCTTCTCTGGGTCTGATCACCGGTGTTTTGATGTTCGACAACGCCGGTACGGCTCTGATGCTGGCCATCTTCGCCCTGCAGGACAGCTTCGGCACCGCCTGCAACGTGACCGGTGACGGCGCGCTGACCCTGATGCTGACCGGCTACGCCGAGAAGCACGGCATCGCTGATACCGGCGACCTCGAAAGCCCGATCCTGTGATAAAAAACTGAGCACTCCTCCTTAATTACAAGAGACTGTGAACAGACAGTCCCAAAATCTCCGAAAAGCCCCGGCGACCGCATGGCCGCCGGGGCTTTTTGTGCGGCAACCCGGTTTGATATCCGGCGTAATGGGATGAAATTTTTGAAACGCCTTTAAAACCATAAAGTAAAATGCTATACTAGAAGGACATTGGGTGCGCTGAAAATGCGCAGCCTGAAAGGAGCTTTTATGACGCAGCTTTTGATCCGTCTGTTTATACGCCGTCCCAATTCTCCGCAGGATTCCCGCGTCCGTGCCGCCTACGGCAATCTGGCCAGTGTGGTGGGCATGGTGTGCAATATCCTGCTCTGTCTGGGCAAGTTTGTGGTGGGCACCCTGTTCGGCTCGATCGCCATCACTGCCGATGCACTGAATAACCTTTCGGATGCTTCCTCCAATATCGTCAGTCTGGTGGGTTTTAAGCTGGCCGCCAAGGCACCGGATGCTGAGCATCCCTACGGCCACGCCCGTTTTGAGTATCTGGCGGGGCTGGTGGTCAGCGTGACCATTCTGGGTATCGGCTTTTCCCTGCTGAAGGAGTCGGTCACCAAGGCGCTGCACCCCACCCCGGTGCAGTTCGGCTGGCTGACCGTGGCGGTGCTGGTGGTGTCCATTCTGGTCAAGCTGTGGATGAGCGGCTTCAACCGCACCATTGGCCGCATTATTGCTTCGGAGACCCTTATTGCCACCGCCGCCGACAGCCGCAACGACGTGCTGAGCACCGCTGCCGTGCTGGTGGCTGCCATCCTCTGCCGTGTGACCGGCTGGGACGTGCTGGACGGCCTGATGGGCGTGGGCGTGGCAGTGTTTATCCTGATCTCCGGCTGGGGGCTGGTGATGGATACCCTGAGCCCGCTGCTGGGTGAAAGCCCCAGCGAGGATCTGGTGGAGCATATCGAACAGACTGTGATGGGTTATCCCGGCGTGCTGGGCGTACATGATTTGATGGTGCACGACTACGGCCCCGGCCATCAGTTTGCGTCCATCCATGTGGAGCTGCCCGCCGAGCAGGACCCGCTGGAAGCGCACGACCTGATCGACAACATCGAGCGGGACTTTATGAAGCACGACCATCTGATGGTGACCATCCACTATGACCCCATCGTCACCTCGGACGCCGCCGTGGGGGTGCTGCGCAGCCGCCTGACCGAAAAGCTGCGTCAGCTGGACCCGGCGCTCTCACTGCACGACCTGCGCATCGTGCCGGGCAAGACCCACACCAATGTGCTTTTTGATCTGGTGCTCCCGGCGGGCTATGCCGGGGACAAGGTGGAACTGCTGACCCAGATGGAACAGTTCATCAAGGCACAGGACCCCGCCTACAACTGCATTATCAAGCTGGAACAGAGCTATACGGCTGCGGCTCATAAATGAGGGGGAGCCGCCCCGCACGGGCTTTGCGATATAAGGCAATACCGCATAATTCTAAGTGCCGATACGGCGAGTGAGGTGCGGCAGATGCTAAGCCAAAAGCACAGATAATACTTTGTGTATTATCGAGCATTTTGGCAACGCAGATGCCGTGCCGCAGCCGCCGGAGTGGTGCTTAAGCCGTAAGGCGGAAATTGTGCGGTGTTGCCATAAGGAAAGCAGAGGGAAAGTAGTATGCTGAACGAAACCTACCGCGCCATGCTGAACAACAAAAGCGTCATCCGCGAGACCTTCATGTATGGCAGACAGCGTGCTGCCCAGATCGGCAGCGAGAATGTGTTCGATTATTCACTGGGCAACCCCAGCGTGCCCTGCCCGCCGGAGTTTACCGAAGCCATGCAGACCCTGCTGGCACAGGAAGAGCCGGTAAGCCTGCACGGCTATTGCCCCAGTCAGGGCGACCCGGGCTTCCGCACCGCTGTGGCGGCGCATCTGACCGAGACCTTCGGCCTGCCCTACGCGCAAAAGCACATCTTCCCCACAACCGGCGCGGCGGGTGCCATCGCCCACGCCATCCGGGCGGTGACCCAGCCCGGGGACGAGGTGCTGACCTTTGCACCTTACTTCCCGGAGTACGGCCCCTATGTGGCGGGCACCGGCGCAGTGCTGCGGGTGGTGCCGCCGCAGGAACCCACCTTCCAGCCCAATCTGGATGCCTTTGCACAGATGCTGACCGAAAAGGTCACCTGCGTGCTCATCAACACCCCCAACAACCCCACCGGCGTGGTCTACTCTGCCGATACCCTGACCCGCATGGCGGCGATTCTGACCGAAAAAAGCGCCCAGTACGGACACAATATCTTCTTGGTCAGTGACGAGCCCTACCGGGACATCGTGTTTGACGGCAAGACCGTGCCTTACCCGGCGGCGTTCTACCCCCACACCCTGACCTGCTTCTCCTACTCCAAGAGCCTGAGCCTGCCCGGCGAGCGTCTGGGCTATGTGGCGGTGCGCCCGGGGTGCGAGGGGGAGGACATCCTTGTGGACATGATGAGCCAGATCTCCCGCTTTACCGGCCACAACTGCCCGCCCAGCATCATCCAGCGGGCGGTCAACCGCTGCCAGAAGGTGACCAGCGACCTTTCAGTCTACCAGACCAACATGGAGCTGCTGTACCAGAAGCTCACCGCGCTGGGCTTTGAAGTGGAGCGCCCGGGAGGCACCTTCTATATCTTTCCCAAGGCACTGGAAGAGGATGCTAACGCCTTCTGCCGGAAAGCCCGGGAGTTCGACCTGCTGCTGGTGCCCAGCGACAGCTTTGGGGTAAAGGGCTATGTGCGCCTTGCCTACTGCATCGACACCGAAAAGGTAAAGCGCAGCCTGCCCGCCTTTGAAAAGCTGGCAGCCGCCTACCGCAAATAACCGGAACGCCCCGACCCGGGGCATAAAATACACAACCGATAGAGGAAAGGGAACCCTGCTATGGAAAAGATCAAGATGACGACCCCGCTGGTGGAGATGGACGGCGACGAGATGACCCGCATCCTGTGGAAGATGATCAAGGACGAGCTGATCCTCCCCTTTGTGGATCTTAAGACCGAGTACTACGATCTGGGTCTGCCCAACCGCGATGCCACCGCAGATCGGGTGACCATGGATGCCGCCCTCGCCAACAAGAAGTATGGGGTGTCGGTCAAGTGCGCCACCATCACCCCCAACGCTCAGCGCGTGGAGGAGTACAAGCTGCACGAGATGTGGAAGAGCCCCAACGGCACCATCCGCGCCGTGCTGGACGGCACTGTGTTCCGCGCACCCATTATGATCGACAGCATCCATCCGGTGGTCAAGAACTGGAAAAAGCCCATCACCATCGCCCGTCACGCCTACGGCGATGTGTATAAGTGCACCGAGTTCCGCATTCCCGGTGCAGGCAAGGCAGAGCTGGTGTTCACCGGCGCAGACGGCAGCCAGCAGCGCGCCACCGTCTTTGACTTTGAGGGTGCCGGTGTGCTGCAGGGGCAGTACAACAAGGATGATTCCATCCGCAGCTTTGCCCGCAGCTGCTTCAATTACGCACTGGACGTGAAGCAGGATCTGTGGTTCGGCGCAAAGGATACCATCTCCAAGAAGTACGACCACACCTTCAAGGACATCTTCCAGGAGACTTACGATGCCGAGTACAAGGAAAAGTTTGAAGCTGCCGGCATCACCTATTTCTACAGCCTGATCGACGATATCGTGGCGCGCGTCATCCGCAGCGAGGGCGGCTTTGTCTGGGCGTGCAAGAACTACGATGGCGATGTGATGAGCGATATGGTCTCCACCGCCTTTGGCTCGCTGGCCATGATGACCAGCGTGCTGGTCAGCCCGGACGGAAAGTACGAGTACGAAGCCGCCCACGGCACCGTCACCCGCCATTATTATAAGTATCTGAAGGGCGAAAAGACCTCCACCAACCCCATGGCCACCATCTTTGCATGGTCGGGCGCATTCAAGAAGCGCGGCGAGCTGGACAACCTGCCGGAGCTGGTGCACTTTGGCGAAGCACTGGAAGCCGCAAGCCTGCAGACCCTGAACGAGGGCATCATGACCAAGGACCTGTGCGGTCTGGCAGAGGGCATCACCCCCACCGCTGTGGACAGCGAGGGCTTCATCAAGGCCATCCGTGAGCGTCTGGAAGCCAAGCTGGCATAAAAAGATTTTCAATATAACATAAAAACCGGAACGATCCACCCGAAAAAGGGAAGATCGTTCCGGTTTATGTTTTAGGCAGGATGTGCGACAAATTAGTCTTTGCAAATAACCTTTGAACCTTCACCATCAATTACAATTCCCTGACGGTTGTTAATTGGGCATAGATTCAAATCTGAAAACTCAGTCATTATTTTCTCGGTAACTTTCTTAAATGGTGCTGTAAGATAATGCGGAAGAACATAGAAATCAATCAAATCAAGCCCTGCATCATCTTCTTGTGAGTAGTCCTCCGGCTTTTCATCCATTTGCTCGATATATTGGATGCTTGGAGCGCATATAATCGCACCTGCCGATTCACCAATCATCAGTTTTCCCTTTGCCAATTCTTTCTTCAACAGCTCATCCGTTCCCGTTTTACGGAGCTGGTCTATAAGGAAAAAAGAATTTCCGCCGGTAAAATATATCACATCCGCATCTTCAAAAACAGACTGTATCGTTGAATAAGTCTCCGCTGAAATATCAATTTCAGTTACGATTGCTCCCAACTTTTTGAATAATTTTCGAGCCGAGCCGACATAACCGGTGTAGCCTTCACGCAGCGAAGCTGTTGGAATAAATGCGACTTTTTTATTTTCAATTTCTTCCTTTATCAGACTTCCTACGCTTGAAAAGTGCGAACATAAAAACAGTTTCATCAATATTCTCCTTTATATATAAATTCGCGTTTGCAAGCGCGCAGCGCAGCAATGAAAGCCCCAGTGGGGCTTTTAAGCGACGGAGCGGTCTTGCGCAGCAAGATGGAGGGGCTTTGCCCCGACAAGTTCCGATTTGTTGGTTACAAATGTAGTGCATCCAGCACTTCATTTACGATGTCCAGTGATACCTGCCCCGGTGCGCTGGCCTGCCCGGGGTTTGCAAAGGTCATGGCAGAGCCGAAGGCCTCCCCAGCCAGACGGCTCACCGCGCCCAGCGCCCCCATGCTCATGGTAATGACCGGCGTTTCCGGGTGAAGGTCGGCCATTTCGGCAGTGGCAGCCAGCAGCTCCAGTACATCGGTGCGGCACTGGGGCATTACAGCCAGCTTGGGCAGGTCGGCTCCGGCCTGCTGCATCTGCACCATGCGACAGACGAGCTCTGCCCGTGGCGGGGTCTTGGCAAAATCATGGCTGGAGCACACCACTGCAACTCCAGCGGAATGCGCCTGTTCCACCAGCTTGGGTAGGTCTGCCCCGGCGGTGAAGAACTCGATGTCCAGTAGGTCGGCGCAGTCGGTATCGAGGATCAGGCGCAGAAAGGCAAGGTATTCGGGATGGGAGAGCGCCTGCTCACCGCCCTCTGCCTTGGTGCGGAAGGTCACCAGCAGAAGCTTGTCCCGCAGGGCGACCCGCAGCTTCTGTATGCAGCGGGCGATGGCAGCAGGGGACTGAAAGCCCTCGAACCAGTCCGCCCGCCATTCCACACAATCGGCCGGCAACGTTGAAAACTGCACGGCCTTTTCCAGAATAGCGGCTTCGGTGCGCTCCACAATGGGCAGAATGACCTTGGGGCGGCCCTCCCCGATGCGGCAGCCGCGGATGTTGACACAGGACATGGTGCTTCTCCTTTATATAATAAGTATAGCTACCCTATACAGGATACTGGAATGACTCCATAATACGTTTTGCCCGCCGCCTTGTCAAGAAAAGACGGTTATTATAATAGGAGAAAAACAGGAGCTTTTTCCCCGCGCAAAGAAATTGGAAAAAACTTGTCAAAAAGTGTTGACAAGCGCCCCGGGGTGTGGTATTATACTTGAGCG
>NZ_JBBMEN010000011.1:0-73801 GCF_040096575.1 Faecalibacterium intestinale | reverse complement strand
CATTATTTGAAATTTCGGAATACCGGAGCGTCTGCGGACGCTCCGGTATTCCATTTTTACATGAATACGCCCAGAGCAGCGCGGCGGGCAAGTTTTAATCGTCCTCTTCCCATTGCAATCTGTCCGATTTTGTGATATACTTCCTTCTGCTGTGCTTTTTTGTGCAGTATCCTCAAAGAGCAACTTAGGATTTTAGGCTCCCCGGCATCACTCGAGCAGTGCCGGGCAAAACCCACAGGAGCTGGCGGTTCCTGTGCGGTCAAAATCAAACCGCTGGAGTATTATCATGAATCAGAATTCTTCCGTCCGTAAGCTGGTGCACTGCGGTGTAGTGGCAGCCATCTATGTGGTGCTGTGTCTGGCACTGCAGCCCCTTTCCTATGGTGCTGTGCAGGTGCGCGTGGCCGAGGCTCTGTGCCTGCTGCCCGTGTTCGGTGCCGAGTACATCGTAGGTGTTGTGCTGGGCTGCTTCCTTGCAAACCTGCTGGGCTCTACCATCGTGGATGTGATCTTTGGCACACTGGCTACCCTGCTGGCCTGCCTTGTCACCTACAAGCTGCGCAATGTGCGCTTCAAGGGTCTGGCCATTGCCGCCAGCCTGCCGCCGGTGCTGTTCAACGCGGTGATCATCGGCATCGAGATCGCCGTGATGTTCCCGGACCCCACGTCCAGCGCCCCCATCTGGCTGGCCTGCATCACCAACGGCATCTCGGTGGGCATCGGCGAGCTGATCAGCTGTACCGTGCTGGGCGTTGTGCTGGTAAAGCTGATCGAGAGCAACGCCGCACTGCGCAAGGTGTTTGCGACGGAATAACACAAGGAGGTTTCCATGCAGCCGAACGGTATGATCTTCTGGGACTGGAACGGTACCCTGATGGACGATGTGGATTTTACCCACAGCTGCCTGAACTGGATGCTGGAGACCCACGGCTACCCCCAGCGGTACGATCTGGCTGCCTACCGGGAGCTGTTCGGCTTTCCCATCGAGGACTACTACCGCTGCGCCGGGTTCGACTTTGCGCGGCATCCCTACCCGGAGCTTGCCGCCCGCTTTATGGAGCACTACAACGCCGGTGTGCCCGGCTGCGCTGTAACGGCACACGCCGTTGACACCCTGCAAACGCTGGCCCGCATGGGCTGGCGGCAGGCTGTGCTTTCTGCCTCCCGCCGTGATTACCTGATCGAGCAGGTATCCGCCCGGGGTCTGCAAGGCTTTTTTACCGAGTTGCTCGGCCTTGCGGACATTTACGGCGTAAGCAAGGTACAGCTTGGCACCGACTATCTGCGCCGCACCGGCATTGATCCTGCGGCCTGCGTGATGGTCGGCGACACCGACCACGACGCTGCGGTGGCTGCAGCCATTGGTGCGGTCTGTGTGCTGTACACCGGCGGGCATCAGTCCCGCGCCCGGCTGGAAAAGGTCAGTCCCTATGTCATCGACGACCTTGCCCAGCTGCCCGCACTGCTGGAAACGATATAATAAAAGTGGCTCAGAAACACCTGTCGGTGTTTCTGAGCCACTTTTTTGCAGACAGCGGTCTGCCCATTGAAAAAACTGCCAGTATCCACAAACCGGGTACTGGCAGTTTTGATATGATGTAATTAAAATTTCGCCGGAACGAGTTTGGACTTGTTAGCAGAACGAGGGTTCTATACGATCAATATTTGCAGTAGGTTCTCCGCAGGAGGAATCTCATGCCACAAAAAAGTATGCAAAAAATATCAAATTCGTGTTGTATCAACTTTTAATCGACTACTAGTTTAAATATACAATTTAAGAATATCCGACTTCAAAACCTTCCAATCTCGTTTTTCTGCTGTTTCAAAGCCTTTCTTTGCAAGTTTTTGGCGTAGCGCTTCATTGTTACAAATTTGTTCGATTGCAGAAATTGCTGCGTCGATATCTCCTTGTGGATATAGTAAGCAGTTTTCCCCATCTACTAGATACTCGTGATTTCCGTTGTTCGGAACAACAACACAGAAACCTCCTGTGGCCATCATCTCAATAGGCGGATACGAAAAACTTTCCAACCAGCTGGATTTGAGCAGAATATCGCACTCTGCATAAACCGAGGGCGTTTTCTCATACGGTACACGATGTAAGAACTTATCGTATCTATATTCTGCCTTTGGATTCGCATTGTACGACATATACCACACTTCAAATCGGTCACGGTCTAGTCGATTTGTGATTTTAAAACTCTCGTCCACATTTTTGTAGTCAACTGCACAATCGCCTTCAATTAAAATTCTGACTTTTCTTTCTTTATCAAACTTCCGCTGTACAAAAGGGTATTTCTCCAGCTGAATTCCATTTTGCGCGCACGAAACATTATGACCATAGTGTTTTGTCAGCCAATCATAGCACCATGCAGAAATTGTCAGATACTGCATATTATCCTGCAGATTGTAGGTTGCTTCACACTGCAGACGTTCATTCATATTATATTTGTAAAAATCCGTTTCATAATTTTGGACTAAATAACAACGTTTTTTTACATTTTTATAAGACAGTACATAGTCAACTGTCGTCCACATAGTTGCAACCAGAACATCATACCACATTTTATTTTCAAATGTGGTATCATTCTCCCGACTAAACACTGGGAATTTATGGTTAGCAAATTCCCATATTTCAAACTTTTTTCCATTTGCAATGATGTCCACTTCCCAACCCTGGTCCTGAAGAAAACACGCATGCCAAAGAGCAACCATGATTCCACCACTGATTTCACAGGAAGGAAGTACAAAACCAATGTGCTTTGAAATGGTTTTATTCATAAAATCGCGTAATGCGATATTATTGCGTGTTGTTACATAATTTTCTCTGCAATAGGAATAAGCACGAAATGCCATTTCATTGCGGAGTTTTTCATTCTGTACGAGCTTTGTCAGCACAGAATACCATTCATCATCGCTACAAAGAAAACCTGTTACACCATCTTCAATGCACTGTGCAAATGCCCCAACACGGCTAGCCACTGTACACACTTCTACTAAAGATGCCTCAACCCATTTGTTTTCCGATTTTGCCTCATTAAAAATCGTATTTTCGATTGGTGCCAAATTAATATCAACACTTCCTATCACTTCAGGCAAATGTCGCCAATCTACAAACGGTTTTCTAATAATCCTAGCCTTATATGGTTTCAGTGTCTCTGGTAAATCCAGTTCCCCCATCAGGAGTAATTTTACCTCGGGATTTTCATCCATCACGTGCAATAACGCTGGCAGAATCAGCTCAAAATCCGAATTGTGCGTAAGAGAGCCACTGAAATAGCCAATAATAACATCTGTATTCTTCAAGCTATTTTTTTTACGATTTTTCCGAACTCGTTCACTGATTTTAAGCATTTCCTCAGATGCACAGTTTCTATTAATAAAAACAGAGAGAACTTTCTTTTCCATCTGTTCTTTCAACCGTTCCGTTGTCGTAATTCCGTACTCACAAAGTTTCAAAGTTGCCCCCATACGAATTACGCCACTATCATAAATTGCTCGTTCTCCGCGACTTAATTTTTGAACAGTCGGAATACTATCCGTATAGTTCTTATCAAATACCAAGTCATCGATATCATAATAGGTTCGAACATTTATTGCCTTCGCCATCTGAATTGCTTCGCCGATTGGCTCTGTAAAGGGACAGCGATAGAATATTATAGCTCTGCAATCTAACGGTGTATATTTGTTGCACCTCTCGTACGGAATCCACGTTACAGAAAAACCTGCTGCGGTAAGCTGCTCCACTTGATGTAATACTCTGTAGCGGAGACACTGAGGAACATTTGTCTCGTTTACTCCAGATACTATTAAAATATCATGCGCAATTTTCTTCATTATTGAAGATGAAGCATACGCTGGAAACCGTTTTGGATGCCTTTTCATAAAACGCTCTTTATGAACAGGCCATTGATCATCCTTTTCTGGATCTAACGTTCCAAAAAGTTGCCATGAGATTTTCCGCAAAGTATACCACAGTCCATTTTCGTAGAAGCAGCGATATCTTCTATACAATAAGTTCATTTTGATTCCTCCTCTTTTTCATTTACCTTCAAATATATCGCAGATATCTGTACACAGGCCGACTTGTTTTACAATCCCATGTTCAAGCCAAACACATTTTCCGCAAATTTTCCGAATCTGCTCAATATTATGCGACACAAACAGAACGGTAGTTCCGCCACTCATCAGTTCCATCATGCGGTTCATGCTTTTTTTCTGGAAATCTGCATCGCCTACCGCCAAAACTTCGTCTACGATCAGAACTTCCGGCTCCACTACCGTAGCGACTGAGAACGCCAATCTTGCCAGCATACCAGAAGAGTAGTTGCGCAAAGGCATATCGAGAAACTCTGCACCCAGTTCCGAGAAATCCACGATTTGCTGGTACTTTTCTTTCAGAAAATCCTCAGAATAGCCTAGAATGGCACCGTTCAGGAAAATGTTTTCGGTGCCTGTCAGATCCATATCAAAGCCACTTCCAAGCTCCAACATGGGAACCACATTGCCATGTACGACCACATTTCCCTCGGTTGGCTGAAGAATGCCGGAAATTACCTTTAAGAGCGTGCTTTTACCGGCGCCGTTGTGGCCGATCAAACCAACCACTTCACCTTTTTCCACAGAAAACGATACATTTTTCAGCGCTTCAAACTCCGAATATTTCAAATCGCCCTTCAGTTTTCGAATGGCAAACTCCTTAAAACTGGACACGCGGTCGTTTGCCATACGAAAACGCATGGAAACATTGTTCACTTCAATCATTTTTCCCATAATACGCCCCCACCTCACAAATACAGAACAAAACGATTCTGATTTTTGCGGAATACCGATACACCAATGGCAAACACCACCACCGCCGTAAGGATACACCACAGATAAGAGATCGGATTGGGAGAAATGCCATCAATAATGCAAATTCTCGCAAAGTTGATATATTGGTACATTGGATTCATGTGGTAAAGTGCCAAAAACTTTTCTGGAATGATCGTATCCATATAAAAAATCGGCGTCAGATACATCCAGATCATACTCACAACGCCCCACAGGAACAGCGTGTCCTGAAAGAAAGTCATGCAGGTGGAAAGGATTAAGCTCATTCCCATTACAAAGACAACTAAGCAGAGAATATCAAACACCAGCAACAGCAACGACCACTTGGGCCAAGTACGCGTTAACAGCATGACCGCAAGCAGCGGTATCAAGGAGGTTCCAAGATTGATCAAAGAAGAAAACACGCGGCTTACAGGGTAAATATATTTGGGCATATAGACCTTTTTGATCAATGCTGCATTGCTCGTGATAGAGGTCATTCCCATATTGATTGCTTCATTAAAAAAGTTAAAAAACACTATTCCCGTTAAAAGATACACGGGATAGTTTTTTGTTCCGTTACTGAACAACGTTGAGAATACCACATACTGCACCAGCATGGTCAGCAAAGGGTTCAGGATGCTCCATCCAACGCCCAGCAGGCTTCTTTTGTACTTTGTCTTAAAGTCTCGGCTCACCAACTGGCGGGTCAAAAAGCCATATTGAACCACCATTGCGTAAAATGTTGTCAAGGGGTTGCATTTTCCCTGCTTTGCCTGGTTCCACCATCTTCTAATCACTACGGCAACCGCTGCATACACGAAAAGGATCAGCGGCCAGTATACCTTATAAAAGATCAGGTCGTTGTAACCATTAAAATATGCACACAGAGTTCCACTGCCCGAAGTGCCATCCACCTGATACAGATCTTCTGATGCAATGCCCTTCTGAAGCGTATACTTTCCCGCCTGAACGCTGTTTCCGTAATAAACGGTTATTGCGTTGCCGGGCTGACAGCCTTCGGACCAGATTTTTACCGTGCTATACTGTTTGCGCATTCCATCAAGCGACTCTGCAAACGAAAAGCGTATCACCTGATTGTCCCCCATATCCTCAAGTCTTCCTTGTGCTGAGGAGATCAAGGTGCCGTCTTCGCCATAGATATCAACGTGAAGGATACCAGTATTTTGTCTGCCAAAAGTGGCAACTTGAAGATTTAATGCTTCAACATGGTCAGCTCCCAGCGGCAATCGCTGTTCAACGACCATCCCGTCAACGATTTCACCAATCACAGAGCTGGGAGATAAGGCGGAACCGTTTACAATTTCATGTCGAAAGCCATCTCCGGCCACAAAGAATATCATTGCTGCAAGCAGAAAATAAAACACTGACAACTGTGTCAGCAACTTTTTCGCCTTTTCGAAATTCATTTTGTTTGTCCTTTTCTATTTTTCAGAAGAATGGCGCCGTGCCTTTTCAACCCTGCGATATACATCGTATACATCACGGGCTCCCAAAAAGTATGTATCCTTTTTAGAAGAGGATATGTGCGGGTTCAGTTTCTTTTCAAACCAGTAAATTACAGTTTCCCATAGAAGTTTTCGCAATGCCGATGGTGTAATATTCGTCTCTCCTGGTTTGCATTTTCCTGAACGAATGGCAGCCACAGCCTGAAACTTTTGACGTTTCTGAAAGAGATTTAAGTCAATATTTCCAGAATAAAAACCGTTGATAAGCCATCGCTGCGATTCTTGCAAGCAGGCCGCCTGACGGCTTTCCTTTACTTCACCGCAACTATATCCGCTGCTAAGTGCAATATAGCAGAGGAGATGTTCCAAAACGCCGGGGTCCAGCGGAGATGTCTGATCGTTCAACTTTTCAAGCGCAGCTAATACTACCTCTTTCCGACACCATAGCGAGGGCTGACAAAAAGCCTCGTAATCACACAGGCGTTGCGGAAGAGGAATTCCATAATCTTTTGCAGCTTGCTTTAAATTGAAATGAGCAACCATTGCACTGCGGCTTTGCGGAAAGATCGGCGGATTTAGAATTCCTAATAGAGGTTCTGACTCAAACGTATGAATCACATTCCGAATAAAGTGTGGTCCTGCGACCAAATTACCGTACATACTAAAACGAATCGAAGATTCTGAAATATGCAGACCGTTTGATGGATTTCCCCACATCTCCTGAAGAATACAGAAATACTTATATTTATCGGTTTCTATCTGGTTCAGCACCAAAAATAGGGAAGCAAGTCCCTGCGGTCGATTAGACGAAACCGTGATGTTACAAGATGGAAAAAACTTTTTGATTGTAGGAATGAGTTCAGTGCGACGCGTTATAACGTTCAAATCGCAAGATTCAGAAAGGCTGCATAGGCTCTCCGATAACTCGTGAATCGAATCTTCATGATCAAGTTCTGCTAGGATCAATGCAGGCGGAGTAGGGTCATTGGCAGAATATTCTGAAGGCAAAGTGAAGTTCAGGCATAGGTTTCCCTTCCACAGTTCTTGGTCGTATAGCCGCATAAGGTTCCGATAGATCAGTGCAGTATCATATGTGGTATGGCTGCGGATGTAGCTCATGGACCGCATGACTTGCTCTCCATTGGTGAAGACTGTGGCTTCTGCATTTGTTCGAATAAAATTTTTGCGTTTAACAAAGGGACAGTGATACTGGCTTACCAGCCGATACATTGCATCAGCTGTTGGATTGCAAACGCAATTCGGATTCGTATCCAGCTTTCTGGTATCACAAAAAACAGCGTAAATATACCCCCATGATGCAAACGTTTTGGTTAGAGACAATTCATAATTTGACACCGTGAGATTGAAATTATCGGATATCTTCATATCCTTCCAAAATAGATAAAACCGCTCATCCTGAAGCAATGGCTGCCGTATTACAATAAAATACGACTGTAAATGTTCGGCAATTCCGGGCTGTTTACTGCCTGACCATTTAGCATTGGCCCTTGCATGGATGGTAATTCCCCAAAAGTCGCAAGGCTCACGCTGCTTCATCTCCTCAAAGACCTTGTCTATCGGCACTAGAGGGCCATAGCAGGTATCATTGAACCAGACCAGCTCATCAAATGTGTTCCAATACTCTCTTGACCGAAGATTTGTGAAAAAGTCTTTTAGTGCTCCGGCATCCATCCCGGTGTTTTCTCTACAAAAAATGGTTTCACTCCATTGGGAAAGCCGATCATGTCCTTCTTCTGTCAGGAAGCCATTGCAAACGGTCACAATCTCCGTACAAACCTTTCGCATCGATGCCAAAAGAAACACTACATAATCATCTACAACTCCTTGAGGATCATAAAATACAAAAACTCCAAGTCGTCTCAATTTTTTCTCCTTTGGCAGTTCTAATTTCTGCGACGTTGAAAACTCCCAAACACCACCAGCCACAAATCACTCAGGCAGTTTCTTGGTGAATTGTAGTACCCCCACCACGGTGCCAGTGCCAGCCAGCGGAGCGGACTGCGTGTTTCCATGAGCTTCTGCCGCTTTGCACACCAGATCTGCGCCGCAGCAAGCATTTTGCAGCGTTCTACCGGCACAGCATCCGGGTGCTCTGCCGCAAAAGATTGCAGGGCACAAAGCTGTTTGTGGATATAGCGCAGGTTTTCTTTTTGCAGGGCAACATCTTTGTAGCGCACCCCGGATGCATTATCAGAATACCGCACATAATCCATCAGCACACGGTTGTAAAACCATGCGCCGTCCTGCACTGCGGCCATAAGCCATAGAAATTCGTCGTGGGGCGAACCATCAAACCACAGCTCTTTGACCGCATCAAAAAAGTCGCGCCGCACCGCATAAGTACAGCCCGGATAAGGGTTCATAAAGAAATGTTTGGTAAATCCATATCTTGTAATCAGGCCCTGCGTTTCTGCAGGTGTTTTCTTGTAAACCGTTGCTTTTAGGGCTCCAGACTCGTAGATCACACGGTAATCGCAGGCAAGGAGTTTGATTTCCGGGTGCTGTTCCATCACTGCGGTCATTTCTGCAAGCTTCTTCGGGTACCAGATATCATCCTGGTCGCAAGGGAAAAGAATGTCCCCTGCGGCTTTTCGCAGACCCTCCATAAAGTTTTGCTTCCAGCCTTTGCGCTTGGCATTGACATAAAACTGCCAGCTCTCCAGACAATTCTTGCGGATGAAGCTCTGTACCAGCTCAATTGTGCCATCCGTGGAGCCATCATCAAAGATCAGCACCTCATCTGGTGCACGCTCCTGCTGCAACAACGACAGAAGCTGCTTTTCCAGATGCATTTTTCCGTTATAGGTGGTCACGACCACTGATATTCGCAAAATGATGTTCCTCCATTCCATACAGCGCACAGACCTGCCTGTCCAGATTTTCTTCTGCAAATCCAGCACTCTCTACGCAATGTCCCGCAAGGCTGCGTTCCATCGGCTTTGTCTGGACAATACGCTCTGCCCATGCTTCATCAGGCTGTGTAAGTGCGAGGAACTGAGTCTGCGGCAGGATCTTCACTTCCTGCGTGATCGTGTCAGCAAAAATGCAGGGCAGACCGCTGGCCTGCGCTTCTACACCCACAATGGGCAATCCCTCAAACAGGCTGGTCATCACAAATACATCCATCGCCTGCAGATAATCTTCCGGCCTATTCACATTACCGCAAAACAGCACCATCTCCGCAATGCCAAGCGCCTTGGCTTCCTGCTGAGATTGTTCGAAATTCTCTCCTTGGCCGCAAAGCAGAAGCCTTGCCTGTGGCTTTTGCTGCAAGACTGTTTTGAAGATGCGGAAAAGCCGGGTGTGATTTTTTTGCTGGCTGAAACGGCCAATGTGGCCAACCACAAAGCAGTCCTGCAGCCCCAATTTCGCCCGCATTTGTTCTCGTACGGACGGGGAAAAGGAAAAACGCTCGCAGTCTATTCCATTGACAAGTACCCGGAATGGCCGGGTATATAGCATCTCTCCCGCCGCACGCGAACACGCCACCGGATCCGTAACCAAACGGTTCAGCAGTCTGCCAAGGGTCGCTTGCTTAAGGGCAGGCTGGTGCGCGCAGTTATGACAATGCGTAATGCGCACTGTCGCGCCGCCAACCCATACAGCCAACAAGTCAAATGCCATCGTGGCACTGTTGCCGTGGATGTGCACAACTTCATAGCCTTTTTTCTTGACCAATGCTGCCAGTGCGGCCATATAGCAGGGCAGCTTTTTTTTACGGGAAGGCAGCTGATATACGCTGCCGATCGCTTCCAGCTGCGGCTGGATATCCGCACTGCAGCCTTCACCCAGTGCAAAGCCCACCAAATATTCCCGTGCCGCTATGCGGGCTACCCGGAGCAGGATCTCTGTCAAACCGTCCATGGTAAGCCGTGTTGTTGCGATCAGCAAAACCTTCTTCATGGCCGATTGCCCTTCTTTTGCTCCATAGTATCCCACATAATTCCTATCTTTTCCAACTTTTCCGCTCGTTCTGAAGTTATGATGCAATTACTGTTTTTGCCTGACTTCTTCCGGGCACTTTTTGTCAAGCCAATCATCGGCTCCGTTTATAACCATCTGCCATACAGCTGACACAAGGAGTATTCAGATCTCCGTAAGGGTATCTTCCATTGCAATCATTTTCGACATAATTGTACGAATTCTCCTGTTATTTTATCATGGATGCAGAGGGAAATCAATATAAACAGAGCGGGTTTTCTCAGATAAAAACATTGCATGAAGCGTTTCTTTTCAACAACACGCTTATTTTAAGGAGAAACGTCCCAGCCGATCCCCCATGCTCGAATAAGTTGTCAATCTGGCGTCAACTTCTGCTTGCCAGCAGCCACACAAAAAAAGACAGTCCCACCACCCGGTGGAACTGTCCTCGACATTTTCCTCGTTCAGCTTTACAAAAAAGTCTGTCAGAGTCAGCCTCCAACAGATTTCCTGTTTGCGCCTGAAATAATTTTTGGCACTTTTTCAAAACCAGTTCGTCATTCTGCCGAATAAAGAAAAAAGCACGAAAATTCTTAGCGAATCAACGTGCATTTTTTGGTCGGAGCAGCGGGATTTGAACCCACGGCCTCCTCGTCCCGAACGAGGCGCGCTACCAACTGCGCTATGCCCCGAAAATACCGCAGCTTATTCGGCTGCGGTAACTGGTTGGGGATGAGAGAATCGAACTCCCACAAGTAGAGTCAGAGTCTACCGCACTACCACTATGCAAATCCCCAATATTCGGTTGTGTCAGCCGCGCCGTGCGTTGCTGACAAGGGATATTATACACGCCGGCGGGCTGCTTGTCAACCATTTTTTCAGTTTTTCTGCAAAAGTTTTCGCAGCGGCCGCCCGGTGTACATAGGCTTGTAAATTTTTGGTTTTTCTCTTGACAGCACTCCCCTTTCGGAATACTCTAATACTATAAAAAGGTAGGACCCCGGGCGCTCCGGCATCCTTTGCCGGGCGGTTCGGCTTTGCCTGAATGATAAGGAAAGAGGGCTTTTGAATGAAAAAACGTGTTGGTATCCTGACCTCCGGCGGCGATTGTCCGGGCCTGAACGCCACCATCCGCGGCGTTGCAAAAGCACTGTACGCCCGCATGGGGGATAACGTGGAGATCGTAGGCATCGCCAATGGCTACAGCGGCCTGATCAACGGCGATTACCGCGAGATGACCGAGGACGACTTCCGCGGCATCCTGACCTTAGGCGGCACCATTCTGGGCACCAAGCGCACCCCCTTTAAGATGATGCGTGTGGTGGAGGACGACAACATTGATAAGGTCGCCGCCATGAAAAAGACCTACAAGGCTGCCAAGCTGGACTGCCTGCTGTGTCTGGGCGGCAACGGCACCCATAAGACCGCCAACCTGCTTTCACAGGAGGGGCTGAACATCATCGGTCTGCCCAAGACCATTGACAACGATATCTACGGCACCGATGTGACATTCGGTTTCCATACCGCTGTAGACATCGCCACTGACGTCATCGACCGCATCCACACCACCGCCGGCAGCCACAGCCGCGTGATGTGCATCGAGATCATGGGCAACAAGGCCGGCTGGCTTACCTTGTATTCCGGCATTGCCGGCGGCGCGGACATCATCCTGCTGCCTGAGCTGCCCTACGATATCGACCGCGTGTGCGAGGCCGTGGAGCGCCGTGCGAAGAAGGGCTCGAACTTCTCCATCCTCGCCGTGGCCGAGGGTGCCATCAACACCGAGGAAGCCCGCATGAAGCGCAAGGACTGGATGGCCAAGCGTGCTGAGGCAGGGCTTGGCACCACCGCCACCAACCGCATTGCGCAGGCGGTACAGAAAAAGACTGGCATGGAGACTCGCGTGTGCATCCCGGGTCATATGCAGCGCGGCGGCAGCCCCAGCGCCTACGACCGTGTGCTTGCCACCCAGTTCGGCAGCTATGCCGCACAGCTGGTGGAGGTGGAGCGCTACGGCGTAACCGTGGCCATGGTGAACCGCCGGGTGACCGAGAACCGTCTGGCAGACATTGCCGGCAAGACCCGCAATGTGCCTGAAAACTGCGAGCTGCTGAGCGTGGCGCGCCGCATGGGCGTCTGTCTGGGCTGAGCACCAATTTGCGTTGGGATGCTATGGATAAATAGCACAAAAATCGGACAGGCCGCGGTCTGTCCGATTTTTGCATTTCACCATTTCTCAGCGGTCAGTCACATCATGCCGGGTGGGCAAGCCCTCGGCAAAGGCGGAAGCGCTTTCCAGCACACTGAGCACCATGCTCTTTACAGCCTCGTAGGTGTAGAAGGCTGTGTGGTCGGTCAGGAGCACGTTGGGCATCGCGCGCAGCGCAGCCAGTTCCGGGTTCGGGATCACATCCCCCATGCGGTCGTAATAGTACAGACCGTTCTCGTTTTCCAGCACATCCAGACTGGCAGCACCCACCTGCCCGCTTTCCAGCGCCTTCAGCAGAGCATCGCTGTCGATCAGCTTGCCGCGGGCGGTATTCACGATGGTCACGCCGGGCTTCATCTTGGCAAAGGCTTCGGCGTTGAGCAGATGATGGTTTTCCTCGGTGGCATTGGTGTGCAGGGTGATGACATCACTCTCGGCAAACAGGGTGTCCAGCGGCACATACTCCGCGATCTTCTTTACCTCTTCACTCTGGTACAAGTCGTAGGCAAGCAGACGGCAGCCAAAGCCGGACAGGTGCTTCAGCACGGTCTGCCCGATGCGTCCCGTGCCAATGACGCCCACAGTGCAGTGGGAGATATCCCGTCCGAGCTTGCCCTTCAGGGAGTAGTCCTGCACTTCGCCCCGCTTGAGGATGTGCCCCGCCTTGCGCAGACTCATCAGCATGAGCATAATGGCAAAGTTCGCCACGCCCTCGGGAGGATAATCCGCATTGGATATCTTCATGCCCAGCTCCCGTGCCTTTTCCAGATCTATATGGTCGTAGCCGATGGAGCGGCAGCAGATGGCTTTCACCCCAAGATCGTGGAAGCGCTGCAGCATGGGTGCGCTCATATCGCAGGGAGTCACCGATACCGCATCGCAGCCTGCGGCCAGCTGGGCGTTCTCCATGGTGGGATACACCTCAGTATAACCGTACTCGATGCCATACTGCTTTGCCAGTTCCTCTACGATGCCCTGCTCATCGTAGGGGCGCAGGGTGTAGAAAAACACTTTGACTGCCATAAAATCTCCTCCTGATCTTTCTGCTGTGCGGTGCGCCCGCTTCTTTATAAGGGTGTCTTTATTGTAGCACGTTTATGACTGACGGACAACTTTTTACGTTGAATTTTGTTATTGCGCCCGTGCTTTCTGTCCCAAGTGGGCAAAAAAGGTTGTCAAAACAGGAAAAACGGGGTATGATAGAAGCTGGATCACGGGCTGTGATCCTTCAATATTGCTAAAGGAGTGTGCTTTATTATGCGCGCCTATGAACGACTGCTTGATTACGTCAGGGTCTACACCACCTCGGACCCGGAGTCCGGCACCCATCCTTCCGCTGCGCGGGAGTTTGATCTGGCTCACAAGCTGGTGGAGGAACTGAAGGCTCTGGGCGTGGAGGATGCCCGGGTGGACGAACACTGCTACGTCTACGGCTCCCTGCCCGCCACCCCCGGCTGCGAGGAAAAGCCCGCGCTGGGTCTGATCGCCCACATGGACACCGCCCCGGATGCCGGCGGCGAGAACGTGAACCCCATCCTGCACGAGAACTATGACGGCGGTGATGTGGTGCTGCCCGCCACCGGCAAGGTGATGAAGGTCTCTGCCTTCCCCTTCCTTGCCTCCATGAAGGGCGAGACCCTGATCACCACCGACGGCACCACCCTGCTGGGTGCAGATGATAAAGCCGGTGTGGCTGAAATCATGACCGCCGTGGAGACCGTTATCCGCGAGGGCCGTCCCCACGGCAAGCTGTGCATCGGCTTTACCCCGGACGAGGAGATCGGCGAGGGTGCCGATCTGTTCGATATCCCCGGTTTTGGTGCAGACTTTGCCTACACGGTGGACGGCGGCGATGCCGGCGACATCGAGTACGAGAACTTCAACGCCGCTGCTGCCACCGTGACCATCCACGGCTTCTCGGTGCACCCCGGCTCTGCTAAGGACACCATGATCAACGCTTCCAACGTTGCCATGGAGTTCCACGGCGCTCTGCCCGTGATGGCGCGTCCCGAGACCACCGAGGGGCGTCAGGGCTTCTACCACCTGTGCCAGATGTACGGCGACGTCACCACCGCAAAGCTGGGCTACATCCTGCGCGACCATGATGCCGCCAAACTGCAGTTCAAGAAGGACAATATGCAGGACATTGCCGATTACCTGAACGGCAAGTACGGCGCAGGCACCGTAGAAGTGGAGATCAAAGACAGCTACCGCAATATGCTGGAAAAGATCAAGCCCCACTTCCACCTCATTGAGACCGCCCGCAAGGCTGTGCGCATGGCCGGTCTGGAGCCGGTGGAGGTGCCCGTGCGCGGCGGCACCGATGGCGCTACCCTGAGCTGGAATGGTCTGCCCTGCCCCAATCTGGGCACCGGCGGCTTCAACTTCCACGGCGTGTGCGAGTGCACCACCGTGGAGCGGATGGACCGCTGCACTGAGATCGTGCTGAACATCATCTCTCTGTACGCAGAATAATTTTTCTTTCGTTTTCTGTAAAGCCCTTCTGCATAAAAGCATGACCCCGCGTGAAAACGCGGGGTCATGCTGTATAGTTCCCCAAAAACGCATAAAACACAAAAACCCGCCTGGCAGCGGGTTTTTGTGTATAGAGGGGTGGGAAAGTATATAAAGTGGTGAATCTCAATATCAGCGGCAGGCTTTTGTGCAGTGCGCTGCCTTGCATGATGTATTATACCCGTTTTTCTTTTCTTGTCAAACAATATTTTTGGATTTTGCTTTAAAATAATACTTTACTTTTTCGCAAAAACTTTATATAATTAACATAGAATTTCAGAAACGAAATTTTATTCCATTTCCGTGGGTTTGCACAACATAAAAACTTTACTTTCAGAAAATTTTATACAATCCAACATATTTTTTAAGGAGACTTTTATATGGACGATCTCGATCGCAAGATCCTCACGCTTCTGGCCAAAAATGCGCGGATGCCCGTCAAAGAAATCGCAGAGCAGGTATCCCTTACCAGCCCGGCAGTTTCCAGCCGTATCCACAAGCTGGAGACAGACGGCATCATCAGCGGCTATACCGTCACGCTGAACCGTCCGGCAGACCGGATGTATGTGGATGCGCTCATCAGCCTTTCGGTGGCTCCCTCCAAGCAGGATGCCTTTCTGGAGCTGCTGCAGAACAGCCGCGAGGTGCTGCAGTGCTACCACGTTACCGGCGCGTATACCTTTCTGGTCAAGGTCAGCTGCGGCAGCATGGCACAGCTGGAACATCTGATTCTGCAGTTCCAGAAGCTGGGCACTACCAGCACCCAGATCATCCTGTCCACCCCGGTGAACCACGGCGATCTGGACGCTTTGATGCTGTAAGCGGGCACTGTTCATAAAACTGTTACTTTTTCCCTGCAATTCTGCTGTGCAGTGATTCGTATCCAGAATAGCAGCCCAAAACCGGCACACACTACCTGTAGCGTGTGCGCCCCGGCTGCACCTTCCACACACAGCACTATGAAAGGAACTTTAATACTATGAAAAGATTCATCGCCGCCCTGCTGGCAGGGCTGACCCTGTTTACCTTGGTGGGCTGCTCCGGCGGCAGCAAGGCCGACAGCTCCACCCCCAAGGACTACTCCCAGATCATCCACGATGCCCGCAGCGACGAGGACAACGAGTACGATATGATCTTTACCAAGGGCGAGGACGGCAAGTTTACCGCCATTGACGGTTACAGCTCCGAGTACAAGGCCGACCAGCTGGACGAAGAGATCCGGGATATCCTGATGCCGCTGCTGAATCTGGAGGACGACCAGTACACCGCCTTTGCCGCCAGCATTTCCAGCATGATGGTGCGCAGCTATGCTGTTGCCATCGTAAAGCCCGCCGAGGGCAAGACCGATGCAGTAAAGGCTGCACTGGAAGCCTATGTTGCCAGCGAACAGCAGTCCATGGAGCATTATCTGGAGGATCAGTACCTTGTTGCAAAGGCTGCCACCGTCACCGTAGCGCCCACCGGCGAGGTGGTTCTGGTCTGCGCTGAGGATCACGACACCATTCTGTCCAACATTGAAAAGGCTCTGGCCGCGTAAAATGCGTTTCTGAGAGAAGCCGCTGCACAGCGTTTTGTGCAGCGGCTTCTTTTTTTCAGAACTTCAGCCGCTCCTGCAAAAAACGGCACAGCGGTGCAAGGGCATCCGGGGCAAAGCCGGGCACCAGCAGGGTTTGCCCGTCCAGCTCTGCTGGTGCAATATGCGTCCGCTGCACAAAAGGGCTGCTGCACATCGCGGTGCAGCAGCCCTTCAGTTTACCTTATGGAAATGGGGGATATCCGGGACAACGCTTCACAAGCGCAGCCTTTAGTGCAGCTCGGGCCAGTAGTCCTTGTTGGCCACGATCAGGTCGTCCAGGATTTCCTTGGCCACCTTGGCGCTGGGCACGGTCTTGCTCAGGGTCAGTGCCTGCCACATCTTCTGGTAGCTGCGCTCGCAGTAGGCTTCGACCACCAGCTTTTCCACAGCGACCTGCTGGTTCATCATGCCCAGCTGGAAGGTCGGGATCTCACCCTGGCACAGGGGCTCCGGACCATCGTTGCCCACCAGACAGGGCACTTCCACCATGGCGTGGGGATCAAAGTTGCTGATAGCGCCCTTGTTCTCCACGATGCAGAGCATCCGCTCGTGGGTGTTGTAGGCGATGGCGCGGGCCAGATCCACAATAAAGCTTGCGTGGTTGTCGATGCTGAACTCATCGCCCTTGAACTCGCCCGAGGCGGTAATGGCGCGTGCTGCACCGAACACGTTCTTCTCGCGGCCATCGATCACCTCGTTGGCGCGGGTGTAGTTGGGGTCGCTGTGCTCCACCACATAATCCGGGTACAGATAGTACTTCAGGTAGGTGTTGGGCAGGCAGTCCGGAGTAACAGCCAGCAGATCGGCTGCCTTGCGGTGGGTCTCCTGCCAGCTGGCATCCATGTGCTGGGTCTCGATGGCCTTCTGGGTCAGGTAGCCATTCTTGCTTACATAATCGATCAGCTGCGGGGTGTAGTCCGTGCCGTCCTTGTCCTTGACGCTGGTCCACCAGCCAAAGTGGTTCAGGCCAAAGTACCGCACATCCAGATCCTGCGGGGTCTTGCCCACAATGTAGCTCATGCGGCGCAGAGTACCCACCGGCATATCACAGATGTTGATGATCTTTGCGTGGGGACGCAGCACGCGGCAGGCTTCTGCCACGATGGATGCGGGGTTGGAATAGTTGAGCATCCAGCAGTTGGGGCTGTACTTTTCCATATAGTCGATCAGCTGCATGATGTCGGGAATGCTGCGCATACCGTAGGCAATGCCGCCGGGGCCGCAGGTCTCCTGACCCACTACGCCGTGGCTCAGGGGGATCTTTTCGTCCTGCTCACGCATGGGATAGCCGCCGCTGCGGATGTGTGCCATGCAGAAATCCACGTCGGTGAAGGCCTCTTCGGGGTCAGTAGTGTAGCTGAACGCCACATCCGGTGCAACCTTCTTCATTGCCAGTGCCACAGCATCGGCAATGACCTTCTGACGCTCAGGGTTATTGTCGTACAGCTTCAGGCTGCGGATCGGAAAGCGGTCCAGGCTGTGCATCAGCATCATAACGATACCCGGCGTATAGGTACTGCCGCCGCCGGCGATCACAATAGAAAACTTTTTCATGGAAAAATGCCCTCCCTCTTATGGATGTTTTTTATAAATCAATTTAAGGAACGCAATAGATCAATCTTCGCCGCTCAGGCCAAGCTCTGCATCCACGGCCTTGCGCACGGCGTTGACCTTCAGGCCATACACCACCTGCACATTTTTGCCCTTGTGGATAACGGCAGAAGCACCGGTCTGGTTCTTCAGCACATCGTCCTGCACCTTGTCGGGGGTCTGCCAGCTCGGTGCGCAGACGGGTGTAGCAGTTGGTCACCTTCAGGATGTTCTCCTTGCCGCCCAGTGCTTCCACGATGGTGGCAGCATCCACGGCAGCTTCCTGTGCGGGAGCAGCAGTGCCAGTCCCAGCGGCAGCAGTCTTAGCCTTGTACTCGGCCTTGGTATGCAGCTTCATCTCCATGCCATCGGCTTCGCGGCCCAGCGTGTGGAGGTTCATCTTGACGATCAGAACGCGGAAGATCACATAGTACAGGAAGAAGTACAGAACGCCTACGGCAATGTAAAGCGGCCAGCGGGTCTTGGCAATGCCCAGCGGCAGGTTGTACAGCAGGAAATCGATAAAGCCGTTGGGGCCGATGGCGCGGCAGCCCAGCAGGTTCAGCACCACAAAGCTGGAACCAGCCAGCACAGCGTGCATGACGAACAGAATGGGAGCCACAAACAGGAAGCTGAACTCGATGGGCTCGGTGACACCGGCGATAAAGGAGGTGACTGCAGCGGTGATCAGCACGGGCTTGATCTTTTCGCGGTTCTCAGGGCGTGCAGTCTGGTACATGGCCAGGCAGGCACCGATCAGACCAAACATCTTGGAAATGCCGCGGGCATCCCAGATGACGGACTGGCTCAGCACAGCAACGGAGGGATCTGCGATCTCGGCATAGTAGATGTTGCGGGCACTCTCCAGCACCTGACCGCCCACGGTGGCAGTGCCGCCCAGAGAGGTGTACAGGAACGGGGTGTAGACCAGATGGTGCAGACCGGTGGGGATCAGCAGACGCTCCAGCGTACCGTAGATGAACAGACCAAAGTTGCCTGCGCTGCGGATAAAGCCGCCCAGTGCATTGATGCCAGCCTGTGCATACGGCCACACAAAGGTGAACAGCACAGCCATGACCACCATGACCGGGATCAGCACGATGAATACGAAACGGGTACCGCCGTAGATCTGGAATGCATTATTGAACTCTGTTTCACAGAAGCGGTTGTGCACATAGGCCACCACAATGCCCAGCAGCAGGCCGATGAACACGCCCATGTCCAGCACCTGAACGCCCAGGACCATGGCCTGACCGGTGCCGGAAAGGCTGCCCTCTACCAGCATACCGCGCATGTTCATGAATTTGTTCATGGCATTGAGGAACACCAGGAATGCCAGCAGGGAGATAAAGCCTGCCTCAGACTTCTTTTTATTTGCCAGACCGACACTCAGGCCGACACAGAAGATGACACCCAGATTTGTAAGGATCGCATTGAGCGAACCGGACAGCAGAGTGCCGAAGCCGATGGTGATGGGATTATTCAAAAACGGCAGAACGGCCTGCAGGCGAACATTTGTGAACAGGTTGCCGACGGCGATCAGGATGCCGGCAATGGGCAGGATCAGCACGGGGATGAACATTGCTTTGGAAAACCGCTGCAACGCATCCATGACCTTATCCTTCATGGGTTTGACTCCTTCTTTCATTTCACATTTTTCAGATATCGTTCTTGCGCGGGATGCGTCCATCCACACATAACCGGCCGGATCTGTGCCATTACTATCGCACAAAAATTTGCATTTGTAAACAAATTCTGAACAGAAGAAAACGCGTTACTCAAACCGGTAACGCGTTTCTGGCGCTTCTGTGCAAAAAACGGAGTCTTTTTTTGCACATCCTGCACAAATACTCGTTATTTCATGTCTTTTCCAAGGCACAGACGGCGGTATTCGTAGGCGATCAGCTCGATCAGCATCATGGTCTGCGGAAAAAAGGTGTTGGGCATGGTGTTCTGGTCGTCCAGCTTCCACGGGTTCTCTATCCGAAACCACAGGTCGGCAAACTGTCCGATGCTATTTTTCTGCTCGCCGGTAATGGCTACCGTGCACACGCCGTTTTCCTGCGCAGTCTTGATCTTGTCGCGCACCATCGCGGTCTCGCCGGATTTGGAGATGCAGAAAAACATCCCCATCCGTTCCAGTGTATTTTCAAAGATGCCCACAGAATCGCCGCCTGTGGCGCTGACGCACAAAATACCCATATTGACCAGCTTCTGGGTCAGGTAGGTGCACACCGTACCGGAAAAGCCGGTGCCGTAGACAAAGACGATCTTATCCTTCTGCTCCAGAATTTTTTCCGCACAGGCTTTAAGCTGCGTATAGGTATTGTAGTTCAGCAGCGAATCCACACCAAAGCTGTTAAGAAAGTTTTCTTCCTCCTTCATCGTCTGGTGCGGTGTCTCGGTAAAGGAGCGCAGCTTATAGCACATATCCACAAAGCCGCTGTAATCCATCTTGCGCGCCAGCCGCATAATGGTGGAGGTGGAGGTATAGTTCGCCCGCGCTACCCCGCGCACGCCTTCCGTCTGCACCGTGTCCAGATGATCCAGAATGTACTCCAACACCGTCTGCTCGGTATCGGTCAGGTTCTTCCCCTGCGTGATCTTTTCAATATTCACAAAAGCGCCCTCCTGTACTTGATCGTTCTGTGTCATCCGCTTGCGGTCTGTTCTGCTTATTCCGCATCCGTTTGCCTTTTCATCGCTATGCTCGTATCGTACCGCTTATTCGTGCGGACGTCAAGAACAGATTTCAGGACGATAGGCCCATCGCCAAACAAGCCTTACCGGCCGGCGCTGCACAGATAAGCACCTGCTCTCGTTGGTCAGAGCGCCGGTCTTGTCCATGCACAGCACATCCATGTTGCCAAAGCCCTGCATGGCGTTGATATCCTTGATGATGGCGCTGCCTGCGGAGGCTGCCGCAATTTCACCGGAATTTTGCTAAAAATCATTGATTTTATCTGTCAAAGCATTCATAATATTTTTAACTGTAAAAGACGTTTTCGTGTGCAGGAGGAAAAGCATGAAACAGGAGCTGATGGACGCCATTCAGGAAATGCCGGTCATTGCTGCCGTCAAGGACGATGCCGGGCTTTGCAGCGCGCTGACCAACGAGAATATCCGGGTGGTCTTTGTATTATATGGAGATATCTGCAATATCTCCTCCATCGTGCGCCGCATCCACGAAGCGGGGCGCTTTGCCGTGGTGCACATAGATCTTATTGCCGGGCTGGCGGGCAAGGAGGTAGCGGTGGACTTCATCCGCAATACCACCGAAGCGGACGGCATCATCTCCACCCGGCAGTCCTTCATCCGCCGCGCCAAGGAGCTGGGGCTGGCTGCCATCCTGCGGGTATTCCTGCTGGATTCCATCGCGCTGGAAAGTCTGGACAAGATCCCCGCAAACCTGCCGGACTGTTTGGATCTGCTGCCCGGCGCTATGCCCAAGATCCTGCGCCGCGTCTGCGCCAAGGCCAAGGTGCCGGTGCTGACCGGCGGGCTGATCGCGGACAAGGAGGATGTGATGGCGGCTCTGGAAGCCGGTGCCACCGCTATTTCCACCACCAATCAGGCGGTGTGGGATATGTGATCCGCATTCTGCGCAAAAGCGGCGGGTGTTTTTTGTAAGGGTTTCACAAAAAGTGCAAAACACCTTGCTTTTTGTGCAGGGACAGGGTATCATAAAAGCAAACAAGTGCTGTTTGTTTCAAGAGATATGAGCGAAACGGACAAGGGCAGTTGCCTTTGTTTCGGTTCGCTCTTTTTTTGTACCATCAACAGCTGCCCGGCTCCCGACAGGCCAAGGCAGAACGGACAGGAGGAAAAGAACAATGTATGATGTAGCAATCATCGGCTGTGGTGTCATCGGTGCCGCTGCCGCCTACGCACTGTCGCGCTACGACAACAAGGTGGTCATCCTTGAGGCCGAGAACGATGTGGCAGACTGCACCACCAAGGCCAACAGCGCCATTCTCCACGCAGGCTACGACCCCGCCCCCGGCACCCGCATGGCACGGCTGAACGTGCGCGGCGTAGCACTGGCCAAGGAGATCTGCGCAAAGCTGGATGTCTCCTATAAGCAGTGCGGCTCTCTGGTGCTGGCACTGGACGAAAAGGAGCTGCCCCACCTGCAGCATCTGTTTGAGAACGGCACCGCAAACGGCGTGCCCGACATGAAGATCCTTTCCAAGGAAGAGGCCCTTGCCATGGAGCCGAGCCTCTCTGAGAAGGTCTGCGGCGCACTGTGGGCACCCAGCGCCGCCATCGTAAACCCGTGGGAGTACGCACTGGCCATGACCGAGGTGGCGGTACGCAACGGCGTGGAGTTGCGCCGCAACTGCAAGGTGACCGATGCCGAGTTCATCGAGGGCGGCTACCGCCTGACCGTGCCCAGCGGCACGGTGGAGACCCGCTGCGTCATCAACGCTGCCGGTATCTGGGCAGACAAGGTACACTCCATGGTGGAGCCCGCCAACTTCCACATCATTCCCACCCGCGGCGAGTACTATCTGCTGGACAAGAGCGAGGGCACCCGCGTGAGCCACGTCATCTTCCAGTGCCCCAACGCGCTGGGCAAGGGCGTGCTGGTAGCACCTACCGTGCACGGCAACCTGCTCGTCGGCCCCAACGCAGAGCCGGTGGAAGGCAACGACACCTCCTGCACCAGCAGCGGTCTGGAATTTGTCAAGACCACTGCCCAGCGCAGCGTGCCCAGTATCAACTTCGGCGAGTCCATCCGCAGCTTTGCGGGCGTGCGCGCCAATCTGGACGTGGACGACTTTATCATTGGCGAAGAGCCGGAAGCACCCGGCTGGATCGATCTTGCCGGCATGAAGAGCCCCGGCCTGTCCGCTGCCCCGGCGGTTGCTGAGGAAGCTGTTGCCATCCTGCAGCAGCGCGGTGTTCTGGGCGCTGAAAAGGCCGATTACAAGGACGGCCGCCGCCATATCCGCTTCAAGGAGCTTTCCGCAGAGGAAAAGGCGGCACTGGTCAGGGAACAGCCCGCCTATGGCCGGGTGATCTGCCGCTGCGAGACCATCACCGAGGGCGAGATCTTAGCAGCTCTCCACAGTGAGGTGCCCGCCACCACCATCGACGGCGTCAAGCGCCGCGCCGGTGCAGGCATGGGCCGCTGTCAGGGCGGCTTCTGCGGCCCCCGCGTGCTGGAACTGATCAGCCGTGAGCTGGGCATAGACCCCTTGGACATCCTGCAGGACAAGAACGGCTCGAACGTTCTGGTCAGCGAAACGAAGGTAGGAGGAAAGAGCAATGGTTGATCTGGTCATTATCGGCGGCGGCCCTGCGGGCCTTGCTGCTGCCTGCAAGGCATGGGAAAGCGGTCTGCGCGACATCCTCATTCTGGAGCGCGACAAGGAGCTGGGCGGCATTCTGAACCAGTGCATCCACAACGGCTTCGGTCTGCACCGCTTTGGCGAGCAGCTCACCGGCCCGGAGTACGCCGGACGCTTTATTGCGATGCTCAAGAACACCGGCGTGAAGGTTCATCTGGACACCATGGTGCTGGAAGTGACCCCGGATAAAAAGGTGCACTGTGTTTCTAAGGAGTACGGCTACCAGATCATCGAAGCCAAGAGCATCGTTCTGGGCATGGGCTGCCGCGAGCGCACCCGCGGTGCCATCGGCACCCCGGGTACCCGCCCTGCCGGTGTGTACACCGCCGGTGCCGCACAGCGCTATGTGAACATGGAAGGTTATCTGGTGGGCAGGCGGGTGCTGATCCTCGGCAGCGGCGACATCGGCCTGATCATGGCGCGCCGCATGACCCTTGAGGGCGCAAAGGTGCTGGCCTGCGTAGAGGTGATGCCCTACTCCGGCGGCCTGACCCGCAACATCGTGCAGTGCCTGAACGACTTTGATATTCCTCTGTACCTCTCCCACACCATCGTGGATATTCAGGGCAAGAATCGCGTAGAAAAGGCCATTGTGGCCGAGATCGGCCCCGACCGCAAGCCCATCCCCGGCACCGAGATGGAGTTTGATGTGGACACCATCCTGCTGAGCGTAGGTTTGATCCCCGAGAACGAGCTGACCAAGCAGGCCGGTATCGAGATGGATCCCCGCACCAAGGGTGCCATCGTGTACGAGAACATGGAGACCAGCATTCCCGGCGTGTTTGCCTGCGGCAACGTGGTGCAGGTACACGATCTGGTGGACTTTGTTTCCGGCGAGAGCGAGCTGGCCGGTGCGGCCGCTGCCAGCTACGTCCAGAACGGCCCCGTAGCCGAGGGACGCGTGCTGACCGTGAAGCCCGGTGCAGATCTTGGCTACACCCTGCCGCAGCGCATCCGTCTGGAGGGCGTGGAAAAGAGCACCAACGTCTCCTTCCGCGTCCGCCGCATCTGCGGCAGGAGCACCATCCTTGTCAAGAGCGGTGACACGGTGATCGCACGCTTCAAGCGCGACCGCCTTGCCCCCGGTGAGATGGAGCACATTGCCCTGCCCAGAGTGCTGCTGGACAGAGCCCCCGTGGACGAAGTGACCATTGAGATCGAGGAGGCATGAGCGATATGAAGGAAGTAATTTGCACCTGCTGCCCGCAGGGCTGCCATCTGCAGGTGGATGAGGCCAACGGCTATAAAGTGACCGGCAACGGCTGCCCCAACGGCATCGCCTACGGCAAGGAAGAGCTGACCCACCCCACCCGCATCATTACCAGCACCGTGCGCGCCGAGGGCTGCCTGCACTCCCGCTGCCCGGTCAAGACCTCCAAGCCCGTGCCCAAGGGACAGATGGCCGAGGTTGTCGCCGCGCTGGACAGCGTGGTGCTGCACGCACCCATCCATGTGGGTGATGTGGTGCTGCACAACGTCTGCGACACCGGGGCAGACATTGTGACCTGCCGCGATATGGCATAAAAGCCTTTCTGCACAAAGTCAAAGCAGCCGCTGCACCTTGCCGTGCGGCGGCTGCTTTGCGTTGGCGGTGCAAAACACAGGTGCAGCAAGCCCCCTTCCGGGTCGTCCCGTCTCCCATCGCAGCGCAAGCTGCTCTTGACTTTTTGCCGCCGAACCGGTATGTTGGTACTGTCCGTTTGCCACACAGCATTGCATTTATAATATAAGGTAACTTTATGAAAATACGCAGCACGACCCCTTTGCAGATCACTGACCGCTTTGGCGCACAGGCGGCCTTTGCCAGCCTGCGCCTGCCGGACGGCACCGAAGCCGCCGTACCGGCAGAGCACGCCGCCGCTATTTATGTAAACGAGCAGCCCGCTTTCCGGGTGGTATGCACCCCGGCGCTGCTGCCACAGCTGGCCTTGGGGCGGCTGCTCACCGAAGGGTGGATCGCATCTGCAGACGAGGTGGAGCAGATCGCCGTCTGCGCCGAGGGTGCAAAGGTGCAGGTATATCTGCGCCACCCGCTGCCCACCCGCCGCGCCGCCGCGCAGGAAGTTGCCAGCTGCTGCACCGATAATATCGCGCTGGGCAGCCCGGTGGAGCTGCAGCCCCTGCGCCCTGTGCCCGGGCTGGCACTACAGCCGGAATGGGTGCAGACCCTGACCACCGCCATGCACGCCGGACTGCCGCTGTACCGCGCCACCCGGGCGGTGCACAGCTGCTTTGTGCTGCACAAGGGCGAGATCGTTTTTGCCTGCGAGGATCTGGGGCGGCACAACGCGCTGGATAAGGCGGTGGGCTGCGCGGTGCTGGCGGGGCTGCCGCTGGCAGAATGTGTGCTGTACACCAGCGGCCGGGTGCCGCTGGATATGGTGCGCAAGGCCATCCGCGCCGGGGTGCCGGTGCTGGTAAGCAAAAGCATGCCCACCGTGCAATCCGCAGAGCTTGCTGCGGAATACGGCCTGCAGCTGGTGTGCGGGCGCAAATTCCCTAAAGTTTAAACAAATATTACAAAAACAATAGTTATAAAACGGAAAAGCCTGTCTGTTTCTGTTGACATACTCCGCGCACGCATGTTAATATATTATCGAAGAGACCGCTCCGCTGTTGCAGCAGCCAGAGCGGCCTCAATTGTTGTCCGGGGTTACCCGGCAAAAATAAAAAACAGGCAGGTGATAACATGAAGCAGGCAACCAACCCGTTTGCGCCCGTACCGCTGTGGCGCAAGCGGCTGCCGGGCTATGCAGCCATGGGCGTTGCGACCATCGCCTTGGCGGTCGGTCTGACCACCTTGCAAAGCGCACGCACCACGGTTGCCGGTACGCTGCTGCCGGTGTCGGAGGCGGATGCAGCCACCTACGGCATCAGCGCAGTGTACCAGCTCGACGATGGCAGCTACCGCGTGGAGGGCTCTCAGAAGGGCTTCCAGAGCGATGTGCAGGCTGCCGTGACCATTGACGCCGAGGGCAATGTTTCCGCAGTAGAGATCCTCTCTCAGGACGAAACGGAAAGCCTTGGCGGCCAGTGTGTCAATCCGGAGTTCACGTCCCAGTATCAGGGTGCAGCCCCCTTCACGCTGGCGGGCAAAAGCTACACCGTAACGGATCCCGTTACCGGTGCCGCCTATGCCGCTGCCGGTGCGGCGGAGGAGCAGCCCGCTGCTGCCGGGGATTTTGACCCCGCACAGTGGCGCACCTATGATACCTCTCCTGAGGCCGAGGCGACCCGCAAGATGTATGCTGCGGGGCTTACCCTCTCGGCACTAAATGGAGAGCCCTTGGACGATGAACTGGCTCCGCCGCTGGATTCCAGCGCAGAGGCCGTAGCACGGCGCAAGCTGTACGCAGCCATGCTCAGCAAGAGCGCACTGGACGGCGAGCCGATGGCGATCCCCTTTGCGGATCTCTCGGCAGAGGAGCAGTCTAAGGTGCGTCTGGAGCAGGCCAGCCTGACCACCACCGGCAATGCGTCCGGTGCCGTCAGCGCAGACCTGACCGAGGTGGACGCCCTTTCCGGCGCGACCATCACCTCTTCGGCTGTGACGACCATCGTCAACAACTCGTATTTCTATGTGACCGAGGTGCTCAGCGCAGAGTGACCTCAACGGAGGAATGGAACCTATGGCAAAAACTGATTTCCTGACGGCTGACATGACCCGCCGTCAATTCATGAAGATCTCGGGCAAGAGCCTTGCAGGGCTCACCCTGTCCGCTTCCATGCTGTCCCTGTTCGGCTGCTCTCAGCAGCAGGTGGATTCCGGCGCAGTGGCCACCTGGGCACTGCCGCAGGGCCTGCTGGTGGTCAACGCAGACCTGTGCACCGGCTGCCAGCGCTGCGAGATCAACTGCACCCTGACCAACGACGGCGTGTGCTCCTCTTACATCAGCCGCGTTAAGATCCAGCGCCGCCTGAATCTGGACGGCGCAGGCAACGGCCTGCTGTCCGGCACCGATAACTGCTTTGTCTACTTCCCGGATACCTGCCGCCAGTGCGAGGACCCCGCCTGCGGCAACGCCTGCCCGCAGAAGGCCATCACCACCGACGACCGCGGCATCCGCGTAGTGGATACCGACAAGTGCATTGGCTGCGGTGCCTGCCATGATGCCTGCCCGTGGCATATGCCCACCGTCAACCCCGAGACCGGCAAGTCCTCCAAGTGCATCGCCTGCGGTGCCTGCGTGGCAGGCTGCCCGTCCGGCGCTCTGTCCATCGTGGACTGGGATGCCGTTACCAGCGCAGCACAGGCTGCATACTTGGATCTGTAAGGAGGAACTACAATGGCTGAAAGTTATGGCTGGGCAGGCAAGATCCTGCGCGTCAACCTGACCACCGGCGAGATCACCACGCAGGATGACGAAAAGTACCATAAGTATATCGGCGGTATGGGCATGGCCTACCGCATTATGTATGAGGAAGCTCCCATGGAGCTGGACCCCTATGACGAGAAGGCTCTGGTCATCTTCGGTGTCGGCCCCCTGACCGGCGCAGGCGTGCCCTGCTCCGGCCGTATGAACGTGACCTTCCGCTCCACCTGGTCCAAGGGTCACTCCATCATCGATGCTCACATGGGCGGCCACATCGGCTCCATGCTGAAGTATGCCGGTTACGACGGCATCGTTGTCAGCGGCATCTCCGAAAAGCCCGTTTACCTGCGTATCGAGGACGGCGAGGTCTCTCTGGAGGACGCAACCGAGATCTGGGGCAAGGGCACCTTTGCTGCCAACAAGTGGATGGTAGAGCAGAACGGCCGCGAGTTCGAGACCGCTTCCATCGGCCCCGCCGGTGAGAATCTGGTGGACTACTCCACCCTGAACACCAGCTTCGGCAACTCCGGCGGTGCCGGTCTGGGCGCTGCCATGGGCAACAAGAAGCTGAAGGGTCTGGCTATCCGCGGCACCGGCAGCGTCAAGGTCGCTGACCCCAAGAAGGTGCTGGAGCTCTCCAACTACATGATGGGCAACCTGATCGGCGGCAACAACAACCACAACGTGCCCGCACAGCCCCAGAGCTGGGCAGAGTACAGCGCCACCTCCGGCAAGAACCGCTGGTCCGGCGCTCCCGGCCGTATGTGGAAGAAGGCTCCCGGCGGCCCCGTGGATACCGGCGAGCAGCCCTACAATGATATCAACAAGGTGGCTCTGCGCTGCTTCAAGGGCTACTTCGACTTCGGCGCTCCCGCTGCCGAGTACACCGTGAAGAACGGCGGCTGCTCCTCCTGCCCCATCCGCTGCTACACCGAGTATGATGTAGATCCGCTGGCAGATTACGATCTGCCCACCCACAACTCCAACACCTGTATGCCCGTGCTGTACGGCACCCGCGTCTACCCGGACGGCGTGCACGACTTCAAGTACGAGGGCGACGGCACCATGGTCATCAATCTGGCATGGTCTCATGCAGTGGACGATATGGGTCTGTGGGACAACTACGGCAACCTGAACCGCGACCTGCTGTGGATCCTGCGGATGCCCCGCGAGGAAGCCACCAAGTACATCAGCGAAGCCGAGTACGACTCTCTGCCTTGGGAGTGGGAGAAGGCCGGCGATCCCCGCTGGGAGGTCGAGCTGATCCGCCGCATGGCTTACGGCGAGGGCGACCTGTCCGTTATCGCCAAGGGCACGCTGGCCATGATGGAAAAGTTCGGCCTGCCCAAGAGCTGGCTGGACCGCGACGATGGCGCTACCAACTCCAACCTGATCTACAACGGCTTCCCCAACCACCACGGCCCTGCTGAGGCATGGCAGGTGGGTATGCTGTACAACCTCGTCTACAACCGTGACTGCATGATCCACGAGATCGTCTGCGAGACCGGTTCCGGCGCTCCCTATGAGGTGACCAAGAAGGTCATGGAGGACTTCTTCGGCGAGGGCTGCTATGATAAGGCCAAGGCCTACACTCCCATCAACGAGAACAAGGCAAAGCTGGCTGCCTACTGCGTCAACGACAAGAACTTCCACGATTCCGCCACCCTGTGCAACTGGATGTGGCCCATGACCCAGTCTCCCTCCAAGGAGCGCGACTACCACGGCGATCTGGATCTGCAGGCAGACTTTATGACTGCTGTTACCGGCGAGACCTATACCCAGGCCGGTCTGCAGGAGGACGGTGCCCGCATCACCCAGATGCTGCGCGCGATGACCGCCATCAGCTTCCAGCAGAACTGCGGCAGCGCAAACCTGCGGCAGGAGCACGACGCCATCTGCGACTGGGTGTTTGATAAGGACCCCGACTTCAAGGCATTTGAGGAAGGCACCACCAAGCTGGACCGCGCCGACATGGAGAAGGCAAAGGATCTGTTCTACGACATCTTCGGCTGGGACCGCACCACCGGTGTGCCCACCCGCGAGACGCTGGAAAAGTATGATCTGGCTGACATGGCCGATGATCTGGAGAAGCGCGGCATCTACGCCCAGAACACCGCAGCAGCTGAATAAATCCCATAGAAAGAGGAAAGACCGTCATGTTGTTTGGCAGACGTAAACCCGGCTACACCACCACGGTGGATGGCAGCGTAGACCCGGAACAGGCCGTTCTGGAGCTGCAAAAGGCAGAGCTGGCCGCCAAGAAAAAGCCCAAGGCAGAGGTGTTCGATATCGACGCCGCAAGCGAGACTGCCCGCCGCCTGAAAGAGACCGGCAGCACCTTTGACGGCAGCGCCGCCAAGACTGGCGAGGACGTGATCGCCGCAGTGGAGCGGGAGACCGCCGAGCTTGCCGCAAAGCAGGCCGTCGAGGCCGCACCCGAAGCCGCCGAAGCTGCGCAGCCCGATGCTGCGAAGCCGGAGCTGCTGGATTTTCTGGCAAGTGAACCGGAGGCAGAAAACGATCCCTTTGCAGATCAGCCCACCAAGACCGCCCCGGAGCTGCCGGAGCTGACCCCTGCACAGGAGCTGGCCGGTTACATTCGCGCCCGCTCTGCGGCTGCGCTGATTACCCCCCACGCTTTGCTGCTGGAGGAAGTGGAAAACGCCGATGAGCTGCTGGCGCAGATGCCCGCAGACCCCCAGTGCACCGATATCGTCACCCGCGCGGGTGCAAAGGACACCTACTACTATTCCAATGCCAACATGAGCGATAACTACGCCATGATCGCGCAGCTCATCGAGGACAAGGATCTGTGTGTGATGTTTGCTGAGATGGTGCGGTTCAACGCCCGCATCTACCCCAGCGCCACCCCGCTCAAGTACTTCCAGCGCTCTCCCTACGGCCTTGCGCCGGAGGTCATCGAGCAGACTTGGAAGGCCATGCAGGAGAACCCCGCCTATGCCGATATCGAGGAGCTGACCAACAACCAGAACGAACGGTTCCTCTTTTCCACCAAGCACCTCACCCGCCGCTACGCCAAGGCTATCAGCGACGTGGACGATTTCTGCGATTAAACCATAAACTACAATTGAATCAGGGTATAAGAGCTTCTTTGAGCAAAGGTGTCTAAACCACACAGGCACTGACACCGCGCCGCAATGCTAAGGGCTGCATAAGCCGGCATTCAAGGGTGGCGGGGGAAACCCCACCGCCTTCCCGCAGAAGAAACGCTGCAATTTGAAAAAAAGAACTCCTCCCATCTTCACAGATGCTTTTTGGCTGTGTGCTGCCGCTGCAAGGGCGGCGCATAGCCAAAGGCTGCCACCGGCGTAGCAGACTGCAAACTGCCGCAGCCGGTTTTGTGGGGATATTCTGCGGAGGCGTTTTGATTTTCCAGTCAAGACGTCTCCGCTTCTTTTTCACCTGCCTTTTTTGAAAAAAGAATACCCCTGCTCCCCCGCCTGAGCCATAGCAGGCCGGGAGAGCGGGTCTATGGAGGAAGTTATCATGAATCAGCCTTTCTGCTCCCCCGTTCAGGCGCTGCGCAGCGTGCTGGACGCGGCAGCGCTTCTGCCTTCTCCGTCCCCGGAGACCATCCCGCTGGAAGCCGCCTGCGGGCGCATTGCCGCCAGTGACATTTGCGCCCGGATGGACCAGCCCCCCTTTGACCGCAGCCCGCTGGACGGCTATGCCCTGCACAGTGCGGATACCGCCGGTGCAAGCCGGGAGAACCCGGTCACCCTGCCGGTGGTGATGAAGCTTTATGCGGGCGATGCCCCGGCTGCGGCGCTGCCCGCAGGTTGTGCCGCCCGCATCATGACCGGAGCCCCCCTGCCGGAGGGCGCGGACTGCGTCCTGATGCAGGAACTGACCGACAGCGGCGAAGAGACCGTGCAGCTTTATGCCGCCGTAAAGCCGCTGCAAAACGTGGTATTTCGCGGCGAGGATGTGGCCGCAGGCGCGGTCATTGCACCCGCCGGGACGGTGCTCTCCCCCGCCCATCTGGGTGTGCTGGCCGGGCAGGGCTACGCCGAGGTAACCGTCTGCCGCCCGCTGACCGTAGGCATCCTTTCCACCGGCAGCGAGCTGCTGGAACCCGGCGCACCGTGGGCACCCGGTAAAATTTACGATGCCAACGGGTTCCAGAATGCCGCCCGGCTGCGTCAGCTGGGCTTTGCCGTGGAGCGGCAGCAGTGCTCCGATGACCCGGAGGTCATCACCGGCAAAATGCAGGAGCTGCTGACTTGCTGCGATGCTGTCATCACCAGCGGCGGCGTCTCTGTGGGGCAGAAGGATTATCTGCCCCTTGTGCTGGAAAAGCTGGGCGCACAGCTGCTGGTGGAGGGCGTAGCCCAGAAACCCGGCAGCCCCATGCTGGCGGCTACATTTAACGGTAAGCTGGTGTTCTGCCTGTCCGGCAACCCCTTTGCCGCCGCTGCCACGCTGGAGCAGTACGCCATCCCTGCGCTGCTGCGCGCCGCCGGACGCCGGGAGGAGAGCTACCTTCCCGCCCGCACCGTCTGCACCCTGACCAATGGCTTTTCTAAACCCAGCAAGGGCAACCGCTATCTGCGGGCCACCGCCTGCGGCGGCAAGGTAACCCTGCCCGGTGCGGGCAACGCCGAGGCACACTCTTCCGGTGCACTGTCTGCCATGATGGGCTGCAACTGTCTGGTGGAGATCCCTGCCGACAGCGGGCCGGTAGAACCCGGTACAGAAGTGGAGGTGCTTTGCTTTGTACAGTGAACAAAAACAGGCGCTGGCCGAAACACAGGCGCTCAAGCGCCCGGCGGTGCTGGCGGTCAGCGGGGTGCACAACAGCGGTAAGACCACCCTGCTGGAAAAGCTGCTGCCCGTGCTGCGCAGCCGTGGACTGAAGGTGGGCGTTATCAAGCACGACGGCCACGATTTTACCCCGGATGTGCCCGGCACCGACAGTTACCGTCTGCGGGAAGCAGGTGCCGAGGGCGTAGCGGTCTACTCCGGCACGCGCTACCTGCTGACCGAGGAATTCCGCCTGACCGAGCAGGATCTGCTTGCCCTGTTCGAGCGTCACGGCTATGACCTTGTGCTGCTGGAAGGGTTCAAGTCCAGCGGCTGGCCGAAGATCGAGGTGGTGCGCAGCGCCATTTCGGATGCGCCCGTCTCCTTCCAGCCGCTGGCGGTGGTGGGGGATATTCCCGGCGCAGATTTTGACCTGAACGATATTCCGGCACTGGCAGACTGGATCGAAGCCCAGATGCCCGCGCTGTAAGGAGAATGCCATCATGAAACTGATCCGTACTGTTGACGCCGCAGGGCAGGTGCTCTGCCATGATATCACCCAGATCATCCCGGGCGAGTACAAGGATGCCCGCTTCCGCAAGGGGCACGTCATCCAGCCCGAGGATATTCCCGTGCTGCTTTCCATCGGCAAGGAGAACCTCTACGTCTGGGAAAAGCACCCCGGCATCCTCCACGAGGACGAAGCAGCCGCCCTGCTGTACAAGGCCGCTGCGGGCAAAAATATCCACGGCACTGCGCCGAAAGAAGGCAAGATCGAGCTGATCGCAGACTGCGATGGGCTGCTAAAGATCAACCGCAGGGCGCTTCTGGCTGTGAACAGCACCCCGCAGATGATGATCGCCACCATCCACGGCGACCTGCCGGTGAAAAAGGGCCAGAAGCTTGCCGGTACCCGCATCATCCCGCTGGTCATCGAGCAGGAGAAGATGGACGCCATGCAGGCCGCTGCCGGGGCAGAGCCTATCCTGAACGTGCTGCCCATGCAGGCCAAAAAGGTGGGCATCATCACCACCGGCAGCGAGGTGTTCAAGGGACGCATCGAGGATAAATTCACTCCCATCCTGCAAAGCAAGCTGGCCGTCTACGGCTGCGAGATGGTTTTCCACAAGGTCTGCGATGACGACCCCGCCGGGATCACCGCCGCCATTCTGGAAGCCAAGGCCGCAGGGTGTGAGCTGATCTTTACCACCGGCGGCATGAGCGTGGACCCCGACGACCGCACCCCGCTTGCCATCAAGAACACCGGGGCGGATATCATCACCTACGGTGCACCGGTGCTGCCGGGCGCGATGTTCCTTGTCAGCTATCTGGACGGTGTGCCGGTGTGCGGTCTGCCCGGCTGCGTGATGTACGCCAAGCGCACCATTTTTGACCTGCTGCTGCCTCGCCTGCTGGCAGATGACCCCATCACCGCCGAGGATATCGCCCGCTTGGGCGAAGGCGGCCTGTGCCTGAACTGCGAAGTGTGCCACTGGCCGAACTGCGGCTTTGGGCACTGCTAAGGGCAGCTTGCTCGCCCTCTCCGTCACGGCTTACGCCGTGCCACCTCTCCCAAAGGGAGAGGCCTTGGCAAAGAGATGAAGTTTGCGTGGACTGCCAAGGGCTCCCACTTTGGGGGAGCTGGCGAATGAAATGAGCCTGAGAGGGCGAGGACGTTTGCAAATTTGATTCATTTTAAAATAAGAAAGATACGATCTTTATGAATGATAATAATCTGACGCATTTTGATGCCGCCGGCAACGCCGTGATGGTGGACGTAAGCGCAAAGCCCGTCACCACCCGGGAAGCCACTGCCCACGGCATTATTACCATGAACGCCGAAGCCTTTGCCGCCGTGCAGAGCGGCACCGTGAAAAAGGGCGATGTGCTGGGCGTGGCGCGCATTGCGGGCATTATGGCCACCAAGCGCACCAGTGAGCTGATCCCCCTGTGCCATCCGCTGCCCCTGACCAAGGTAGGCATTGAGTTCCGTCTGCTGCCCGAGCGGCAGGCCGTGGAAGCCCTTTGCACCGTAAAAACCAGCGGCGTGACCGGCGTGGAGATGGAAGCGCTGACCGGCGTTTCCACCGCGCTGCTGACCATCTACGATATGTGCAAGGCCGTGGATAAGGGCATGGAGCTGGGCGAGATCCATCTGGTGGAAAAGACCGGCGGCAAAAGCGGCCACTATATCCGGGCGGAGGGCGGCTATGTTTGATCGCTACCAGCGCGAGATTCATTATCTGCGCCTGTCGGTGACCGACCTGTGCAACCTGCGCTGCCGCTACTGTATGCCGGACGGCGTGGAAAAGCTGGAGCGGGAAGCCGTGCTGACCTACGAGGAATTTCTGCGCTTGGCCGCGCTGTTTGCCCGGTGCGGCATTGACACCGTGCGAGTGACCGGCGGCGAGCCGCTGGTGCGCAAGAACGTGGCGCAGCTGGTTGCAGGGCTTAAAGAGACTCCGGGCATCCGCCGGGTCACCCTGACCACCAACGCAGTGCTGCTGGCAGAGCAGCTGCCCGCCCTGCTGGACGCCGGGCTGGACAGCGTGAACATCAGTCTGGACACTCTGCGCCCGGAGGTGTTCCGGCAGATCACTGCCCGGGACGATTTTGCCGCCGTGCAGGCGGGCTTGCAGGCGGCGCTGGAAAGCGGTCTGCCCGTCAAGCTAAACTGCGTGCCGCAGGCGGGCGTCAACGAGGGCGAGCTGGAAACGCTTGCCGCGCTGGCAAAGGACAACGCCATGCAGGTGCGGTTCATTGAGATGATGCCCATCGGCTACGGCGCTGCCATGCCCTGCATCTCCGGCCCGGAACTGCGGGCGCGGTTTGCCCGGCGCTGGCCGGAGCTTGCGCCCCTTTCCCCGGCGCAGGAGCACGCCTTGGGCGACGGCCCGGCGGTGTACTACACCGTGCCGGGCTGGCAGGGCAGCATCGGCTTTATTGCAGCGGTGCACGGCAAATTCTGCGCTTCCTGTAACCGGGTGCGGCTGACCAGTCAGGGCTTTTTGCGCCCCTGCCTTGCCAGCGAGACCGGGTGCGACCTGCGCGCCCTGCTGCGCAGCGGCGCGGACGATGCACAGCTGCTGGCCGCCATCCGGGAGACCATCTGGGCAAAGCCCCGGGAACACCATTTTAACGACAGTTCCATGCCCGCTACCCGCGGGATGTATCGCATTGGAGGATAAATAACTATGGGTAAGCTTCTGGCAATCTGTACCAGCCCCAAGCGGGGCACCGTAAAAACCGAGGTGCCCAGCGCCGTTTTGACCCCGGAATGGGGCATCGTGGAGGACGCCCACGGCGGCAACTGGCACCGTCAGGTCAGTATGCTCAGCGCCGAAAAAATCGAGGCGTTCCGCAAGAAGATCTGGGTGGACTACGGTGCCTTCGGCGAAAATCTGGTCATCGATGGCTTCGATTTCCGCAATCTGCCGGTGACCAGCCGGTTCGCCATCGGGGACGTGGTGCTGGAAATGACCCAGATCGGCAAGGAGTGCCACAACGACTGTGTCATCAAGCAGCAGACCGGCGAGTGCATCATGCCCCACGAGGGCGTGTTCGCCCGGGTACTCACCGGCGGCGAGATCCATGTGGGGGACGAGGTGACCCTGCTGCCCGCACTGGAAAACCCGCCCCTGCGTGCCGCCGTTATCACCCTTTCGGATAAGGGCAGCCGCGGCGAGCGGGAGGATAAAAGCGGCCCGCTGATTGCCCAAATGCTCACCGCCGCAGGCTATGTGGTGGAGGAGACCATGATTTTACCGGACGAGGCCAAGGCGCTGAAAGCACAGCTCATCCGCATGGCAGACGGCCGTCAGGTGAACCTTGTGCTCACCACCGGCGGCACCGGTTTCTCCCCCCGGGACATCACCCCGGAAGCCACCTGCGCCGTTGCCGACCGCAACGCCCCCGGCATTGCCGAAGCTATGCGCTACCACAGCCTGAGCATCACCCCGCGCGGGATGCTGAGCCGTGGCGTCAGCGTGCTGCGCGGCAAGACCCTGATCGTCAATCTGCCGGGCAGCCCCAAGGCAGTGCAGGAGAATCTGGAGTACATCCTGCCCAGCTTGGAGCACGGGGTACGCATCGCCGCAGGTCTGGACGGCGAGTGCGCCCGTAAGTAAGGTTTCCTGCCCTGTTTTCCTTTACGGGGCGTAGAAATATACTATTTTTTCACTTGAAGTAAGGAGAAACAGATATGAACAACCATCGCATTTCCCGCCGGAGTTTTCTGGCCGCTGCCGGTATGGCCGGTGCAGTCGCTGCCCTCACCGCCTGCGGCGGTGCTGCTTCCAGTGCAGCATCGTCCGTGGCTTCCTCTGCCGCCGCTTCCTCGGAGGCTAGCCAGAGCGTGGAGCTGATCGTGTTTGCCGCCGCCTCCCTCACCGAGACGCTGAACGCCATCGGCGAAAGCTACATGGCAGAGCACCCGGAGGTGACCTTCCGGTTCAACTTCGACTCTTCCGGCACCCTCAAGACCCAGATCCAGGAGGGCGCGGATTGCGATCTGTTCATCTCTGCCGGTCAGAAGCAGATGAACCAGCTGGACATCACCGCTTCTGCCGATGTGAACAAGGATGGCCTTGACTTTGTGGATGCCGATAGCCGCGTGAATCTGCTGGAAAATAAGGTGGTGCTCTGCGTGCCGGAGGGCAGCGACAAGGGCATTGACAGCTTTGACGCACTGGCCGAGCACCTGAAGGCGCAGGATATCCTGTTCTGCATGGGCAACAGCGATGTGCCCGTGGGGCAGTACACCCAGAAGATCCTTGCCTACTACCAACTGGACGAAGCTGCACTGGCCGCTGCGGGCGTGATCACCTACGGTTCCAACGTCAAGGAGGTGACCACGCAGGTCACCGAAGGCAGCGTGGATGCCGGTGTCGTTTACTGCACGGATGCGTACAGCGCCGGTCTGACCCCCGTGGACGAGGCCACCAAGGAGATGTGCGGTCAGGTCATCTATCCCGCCGCTGTGCTGAAAGCTGCCCCCAACGCGGAGACTGCCAAGGAGTTTTTGGCTTACTTACAGACCGACAAGGCCATGACCGTGTTCGAGGGCGTGGGCTTCAGCGCCGTATAAAGGAGCAGGCATGGACTGGTATCCGTTGTGGAACAGCCTGCGCATTGCTTTGATCAGCTGCGCGGCGGTGTTCTTTCTTGGCATTTTTGCGGCCTATTATATTGCTCGTCTGCCCCGGGTGGTCAAGGGTGTGCTGGACGTGCTGCTCACCCTGCCCATGGTGCTGCCGCCCACGGTGGTGGGCTACTTTCTGCTGCTGCTCTTCGGCGCAAAGCGGCCGCTGGGCATCTTTTTCATGCAGCATTTCGGGGTAAAGCTGGTCATGAACTGGTACAGCGCCATCTTTGCCTCCATCGTGGTGGCTTTTCCGCTGATGTACCGCACCGCGCGCGGCGCGTTTGAAAGCTTTGACGAAACACTGGCGTGGTCGGCGCAGACGCTGGGACAGTCCGATACATGGATCTTCTGGCGGGTGCGGATGCCCGCCTGCCGTCAGGGCATTCTGGCGGGCACAGTGCTGGCTTTTGCCCGGGCACTGGGCGAATACGGCGCTACCAGCATGATCGCGGGCTACACCCCCGGCAAGACCGCCACCATCGCCACCACGGTCTACCAGCTCTGGCGCACCAACGATGAACTGGGTGCCATGCGGTGGGTGCTGGTGGATATCGCCATTTCGGCGGTGGTGCTGCTGGCGGTGAACCTGCTGGAGAAAAAACAGAAAGCGGGTGCCCGGAAATGAGCCTTGAAGTCAACATTGAAAAAAAGCTGGACGGCTTCACCCTCCGCGCCGCCTTTACCGCCGGTAACACCTCCACCGCTTTGCTGGGAGCTTCCGGCTGCGGCAAAAGCATGACATTGCGGTGCATTGCAGGCATCGTAAAGCCGGACTGCGGACGCATCGTGCTGGACGGGCGGGTGCTGTTCGACAGTGCACAGCACATCGACCTGCCGCCGCAGCAGCGGGGCGTGGGGCTGCTGTTCCAGAACTACGCCCTGTTCCCCAACATGACCGTGGAGCAGAATGTCCTTTGCGGCCTGAAGGCGGAAAAAGACCCCGCTGCCCGCCGCGCCGCCTGCGCCGAAATGCTGCGTGCCATGCGGCTGGAACCGCTTGCCAAGCGCTACCCCGCCCAGCTTTCCGGCGGACAGCAGCAGCGCGCCGCGCTGGCGCGCATTCTGGTGGGCAAGCCCCGCATTCTGATGCTGGACGAGCCCTTCAGCGCATTGGACAGCTATCTGCGGGAAGAGGTAGAAGGCGAGGTAGGCAGCCTGCTGGCAAGCTTTGCGGGCACCGCCCTGCTGGTGACCCACAACCGGGACGAGGCCTACCGCCTGTGCAAAGAAATGATCGTGCTGAACGAGGGGCAGGTGCTGCGCGCCGGTACCACCAAGGCCGTTTTTGCCGACCCGCAAAGCATTGCCGCCGCACGGCTGACCGGCTGCAAGAACATTCTGCCCTGCACCCCGCTGGACAGCCACACCGTCCGGCTGGACGGCTGGAACACCACCCTGCGGCTGGCGCTGCCCGTCCCGGCGGGCTGCACCGCTGTGGGCATCCGTGCCCACGACTTTACGCCCTGCGCTGCGGACGCGCCCAACGCCATCCCGGTAAAAGCCGTTTCCACCAGTGAGAACCCCTTTGACTGGAACCTCATCTGCACGCCGCCGGAGGGCACGGCGCAGCTGTGGTGGAAGGTAAGCAAAAAAAGCCTTTCTTCGGCAGCGCCCGCCGCACCGCAGCACCTGTGTGCCGCGCCGGAGAGCATCATGCCGCTGAAAGGCTGAAAAAATATTTATCTAAAATTCAATGCGCCAGACCTGCGGGTCTGGCGCATTGAATTTTATTCTTCTACTTTTTTCAGAACACCGCCGGGACGATCTGCTGGGCATCCACATCCACGATGCCGTAGGTGTTCAGCCGCAGCTTCGGGATGACCGGCAGGCTGACGAAAGCAAGGGTCATAAAGGCGTCGATGTCCTCCGAGATGCCGTGGGCTTTCAGCGCTGCCTTGAGCGCTTGCAGCTTTTCCTCCACGGCTTCGGCGCTCTCGGTGCTCATAAGCCCTGCCACCGGCAGCGGCAGCTCGCCCACTACCTGTCCGTTCAACGCAAAGGCAAGACCGCCTTTATTTTTGCGCACCGTGTTGCCCGCCAGCACCATGTCGGCATCGTTGGTGCCCGCCACGATGAGGTTGTGGGAGTCGTGCGCAATGCTGGAAGCCACTGCGCCGCATTGCAGCCCATAGTTGCCCAAAAAGCCCAAGCCCACATGACCGGAGCGGTGATGCCGCTCGAACACCGCCAGCTTGACGATCTTTTGCGTCACGTCCACGCCGGGCGCTGTGCCCGGGTGCTGACAGAACGGAACGATCTTTTCGGTGGTCAGCAGGGAATGCGGGGTCAGGCAGATCACCCGCTGCCGGGTGCCGGTCTGTTTCAGCTGCAATTGCTCCGGGGTGATCTCGTCCATATTGAAGGAATCGAACACCCGCGCAAACCGTGCTTTGTCCACAGCAAGGGCGGCGGGGTGCAGCATTTTGCCCTGCTGCGCCACCAGCTTGCCCTTTTTGTACACCTGCTCCACCGTGAACTTTTCCAGATCGGACAGCACGATCAGGTCGGCGGTATAGCCGGGAGCTACCGCGCCGCTGTGCGCAAGACCGAAATACTGGCACGGAACAAGCGTGCCCATGCGCACCGCCACCACCGGATCTACCCCGGCGGCAATGGCCTTGCGGATGATATAATCGATGTGCCCGCCCTGCAACAGGTCTCCGGGGTGCTTGTCGTCGGTCACCAGCATACAGCGGCTGCAATAAGGCTCCCGGAACAGGGGCAGCAGGCTGTCCATATTCTGGGCTGCCGTGCCCTCCCGCACCATGATGTACTGTCCGCGCCGCAGCTTTTCCATGGCTTCGTGGATGTCCGAGCATTCATGATCGGACTGCACCCCGGCGGCGACATAGGCGTTCAGCTCCTCCCCGCTGAGGAAGGGTGCGTGCCCATCGATCTTTTTGCCCGCAGCGGTGCAGTCGCAGATCTTCTGCAGGATCTTTTCGTCCGCGCGCACTGTGCCGTAGGAGTTCATCAGCTCCGCCAGACCCAGTACCCGGGGCTGCTGATAGTAGGGGCGCAGCTGCTCCGCTTCCAGCACCGCGCCGGACTCGTCCAGCCCGGTGGCAGGCACGCAAGAGGGCAGCATAAAGTAGACCGAAAGCGCCAGATCTTTTGTGGTTTCCAGCATAAAGTCCAGCCCTGCCGTACCGGCCACATTGGAGATCTCGTGCGGGTCGGTGACCACCGCCGTAGTGCCGTGGGGCAGCACCGCCTGTTCAAAGGCCGGGCCGCAGAGCATAGAGCTTTCAATGTGGATGTGCCCATCCACAAGCCCCGGGCAGACATACTTGCCCTGCAAGTCCAGCTCGGTCTCGCCGGTGTAGTGCCCCACGCCAAGGATGATGCCCTGACAGATGGCTACATCGGCCTGCTCGATCTCGTTTGTGAACACGTTGATGACCCGGGCGTTTTTCAGCACCAGCTCTGCCCGCACGTCACCCTTTGCTGTCAGGATCTGCTGCTTCAAGGTTTCCATTTTCATAAGGGCCCCCTTGTCCTGCTTTTACTGTCAAAAACTTGCGTTCTGCTGCCGGAAATACTGTTTTTGGTTTACATGGCGATCCAGCCCAAGGCGTTTGCCACCGAGCTTGCCAGAATGATAGCTGCAAAAATGGGGCACAGCCAGCGGATCATAAAATTGAACACCGGCTTGCGGCGGAACCGCTGACCGTCCTGCTCCACCTCCTGTGCGATCTGTTCCACGCCGATGACGCGGGACACCAGCAGGCAGGTGGCAATGGCTGCAATGGGCATCATGACCGAGTTGGTCAAAAAGTCGAAGAAGTCCAGGAACTGCATCCCGAACACGGTCACCCCGGCCAGCGGGCCGTAGCCCAGTGCCGACAGGCTGCCCAGCGCCACCATGATGGCGCCGATGAGCACGGTGGAGCGGGTGCGATCCCAGCCCAGCTCGTCCTCAAAGGTGGAGACGGCGCTCTCGGTCAGGGCGATGGAGCTGGTAATGGCTGCAAACAGCACCAGCACAAAGAACAGCACACCCACCACAGTGCCCAGACCCATACTGGCAAACACCTTGGGGATGGTGATGAACATCAGTGCAGGGCCGGCCTGCAGGGTGTCCGGGTCGCCGCCGGAGAAGGCGAACACCGCCGGGATGATCATCAGACCTGCCATGATGGCAATGGCGGTATCGAACACCTCCACGTTCTCGGTGGACTCCTCGATGGAGACGTCCTTCTTCATATAAGAGCCAAAGGTGACCAGAATGCCCATGGCAATGGACAGAGAATAGAACATCTGCCCCATGGCGGTGACCACGGTCATCCAGGAGAAGTTTTTGGGGTTGGGCACCAGAAAGTACTTCACACCCGCCAGTGCGCCGGGACGGGTGACCGAGTACCCCGCAATGATCAGCGACAGCACCACCAGCACCGGCATCATCACCTTGGAGACCCGCTCCACGCCGTTGCGCACACCGGCAAAGATAATGCCCAGCGTGAACAGACTGAACAGCAAAAACGCCAGCTCGGCCTGCAGACCGTTGGTGATAAAGGCAGAGAAGTAGCCGTCCGCTGCCAGATTGCCGCCGCGTCCGCACAGATACTCGGCCAGATAGTGGATGACCCAGCCGCCGATGACCGAATAATACGGCACGATCAAAATAGGGATAATGGCGTTGATCCAGCCGCCGAACCGGATGCCCCTGCCCTTGCCGAAATGGGCGTAGGCGCTGACCGGGCTTTTGTGGGTCATGCGGCCCAGTGCAGTCTCGGCCACGATCATGGTATAACCGAATGTAACTGCCAGCAGAATGTATACCAGCAGGAAAATGCCGCCGCCGTATTTGGCTGCCAGATACGGGAAGCGCCAGATGTTGCCCAGACCCACCGAAGCGCCTGCGGCCGACAGCACGAACCCGATCTTACCGGAGAACGCGCTGCGCTTGTGTTGTTGTTCCATGTTTTAAATCCTCTTTTCCTATCTGCTATAAAAATTAAGCAAAACAAGTGTACCACATCTGCGGACAAGTAGCAAGCAACAGTACGAAATGCCGCTTGCACAGCGGCCTTTGGGAACGTAGGACGATTGGAAATATCCTCCGCTTACGCTCTGGATATTTTCAGCGGAATGATTATTTTTATTTCGCGTTTGTCGCGCTCTGCGGAGCGCTCCAAACGCATTTTCACAAAAAAAGGTTATAAAGGCAAAATGCAGTTTCCAATCACGACCCCCAGCTGTGAAAAAGTGGCTCAGAAACGCCCGCAGGCGTTTCTGAGCCACAAATCAAACAAAGCTTATTTCCTTAAACAATGGCCAAAGCGCACGCGGCGGCCATTCTAAATCGTCCGGCTGTATCCTTACAGCTTATGGTACTTGCGGTCCTCTTCCTCGTAGACGGGGTCGCAGGTCAGGTACATCCCCAGACGGTTCAGGGTGCTGCTGTCCACGCTGGAAAGCAGCACGGTGGAGTGTACATCACAGCCCTTGAGGTTGGGCAACTGGTGCATGGCTGCTGCGGCAAGCTCGCTGGAAGCAGCAGAGCTGGACAGGGCGATCAGGATCTCGTCGGTGTGCAGGCGGGGGTTCTTGCCGCCCAGATAGTTGGTCTTGAGGGTCTGGATGGGCTCAATGGCAGTTGCGCTGACCAAATCTGTCTCCTGCGGGATGCCCGCCAGATACTTGAGTGCATTGATCAGGGCGCTTGCGGTAGCACCCAGCAGCGGGCCGGTCTTGCCGGTGATCACGGTGCCGTCGCTCAGCTCAATGGCAGCAGCCGGTGCGCCGCCGGTGGCTTCGCTGCGGGCGTGGGCCTGCTTTTCCACCTCTCGTGCACCCATGGTCAGCCCGGCCTGATTCATCAGCAGCTCCAGCTTATAGCGCTCGCTCTCCTTGGCGGTGCCGGTGATCTTCTGCTGGCACAGGCACTTGTAGTACCGGCGCACGATCTCCTTGCGGGAAGCTTCGCAGCAGACTGCATCGTCCACGATGCAGTTGCCGGCCATGTTCACGCCCATGTCCGTGGGGGACTTATAGGGGCTCTGGCCTGCGATCAGTTCGAACATGGCGTTCACCACCGGGAAGATCTCAATGTCGCGGTTGTAGTTCACGGTGGTCACGCCGTAGGCTTCCAGATGGAAGGGGTCGATCATGTTCACATCGTTCAGGTCGGCGGTGGCGGCCTCGTAAGCCAGATTGACCGGGTGCTTCAGGGGAATGTTCCAGATGGGGAAGGTCTCGAACTTGGCGTAACCGGCCTTGACGCCGCGCTTATATTCATGGTACAGCTGGGACAGGCAGACCGCCATTTTTCCGCTGCCGGGGCCGGGCGCGGTGATGACCACCAGCGGGCGCTCGGTCTCAATGTACTCGTTGCGGCCGTAGCCCTCGTCGCTGACGATGCGTGCCACGTCGTTGGGGTAGCCGGGGATCTTGTAGTGACGGAAGGTGCGGATGCCCAGACTGTTCAGCCGCTTTTCAAAGGCTTCCACCTCGGCGGCGGCGGTGTACTTGGTCACGCACACGCTGCCCACATACAGCCCCACCTCCTGAAAAGCGTCGATCAGGCGCAGCACGTCCAGATCGTAGGTGATGCCGTAGTCGCCGCGCACCTTGCTGCTGATGATGTCCTCGGCGCTGATGACGATGACGATCTCGGCCTGCTCCTTGAGCTGCAGCAGCATCTGCAGCTTGGAGTCCGGCTGAAAGCCGGGCAGCACGCGGGAGGCGTGGTAATCATCGAACAGCTTGCCGCCGAATTCCAGATACAGTTTATTGTCAAACTTCTTGATGCGCTCGCGGATATGCTCAGACTGCATGGAAAGATATTTGTCGTTGTCAAATCCTATTTTCATCGTTCGTTTCCTCTCTGGTGGCCCGGCACACCATACCCGGGCGTTAAATCACAAGCATAAGTATACCACAGCCCGGGATGGGGTGCAATGCAAAACAACGCGCAGAATGCAATTCCGGCAGGATAGGCCGTTTTGGGCGGTATATTGTCCTGTTTTTTGTGAAAATGGCGCTTGTGCAAACGTGCTCGCCCTCTCAGGCGCTAACGCGTCAGCTCTCCCAAGGGGAGAGCACTTGGCAATCCACGCAAGCTTCATCTCTTTGCCAAAGCCTCTCCCTTTGGGAGAGGTGGATTTGCGAAGCAAAGACGGAGAGGGCGAGGATGCTGACCTTGTTACAACAGTTTTTTCGCGAGAGAGTCGTAGTGGAAAGCATTCGCTTGTGCAAACGCAAAAGGGGCCGCCGCGGTGTGCGGCAGTCCCTTTTGCGTTTATGGAGAACTTATCCGTATGGAGAAGAGAATGGCTTGTTACTTTACCTCGGCAGACTGGGTCTTTTTGACAAGGCTCAGGATCACTGCGCCCAGCACACTGCCCACAGCCAGCGCCACGCAGTACAGCGCGGCGTGATCCACCACCGGGAATACGAAGATGCCGCCGTGGGGTGCGCGCAGTGCGCAGCCAAAGGTCATGGAGAGCGCACCGGCGACTGCAGAGCCGATAACACAGCTGGGCAGAACGCGCAGCGGGTCAGCTGCCGCATAGGGGATGGCACCCTCAGACACGAAGCACAGACCCATGACGTAGTTCACGATGCCGTTGCGGCGCTCGTCCGGCGTCCACTTGCGGGGGCAGAAGGTAGTGGACAGGGCGATGGCGATGGGAGGAACCATGCCGCCCACCATGACGGCAGCCATCACCTCGTAGTTGCCGGAAGCAAGGGCTGCAGTGCCAAAGACGTAGGCTGCCTTGTTGACCGGGCCGCCCATATCCACGCTCATCATACCGGCCACGATAGCGCCCAGCAGCACCTTGGAGCTGCCGCCCAGTGCGTTCAGCCAGTCGGTCATGGCGGTGTTGATCATACCCATCACCGGGTTCACGGCGCACATCATCGCACCTACGATAAGAATGCCGCCCAGCGGGTAGATGAGCATCGGGCGGATACCGTTCAGGCTGGCGGGCAGCTTTTCGGTGATCTTTTTGAGGAACTGCACGATGTAGCCCGCTGCAAAACCGGCCAGCAGCGCTGCAAGGAAGCCGCCGGAGATGCCGGTGGTATTGCCTGCGGCAAGGTCGGTGAAGTTGGTGCCGTTCATAGCCAGCACGCCGCCGGCAAAGCCTACGGCAAGACCCGGACGGTCGGCGATGGACATGGCGATGAAGCCTGCCAGAATGGGCAGCATATAGCCGAAGGCTGCGCCGCCCACCGTCTTGAAGAAGGCGGCAACGGGGGTGTTCATGCCGAAGTTTGCGGGGTTGATGCTGTAATCATCCAGCAGGAAGGCCAGCGCGATCATAATGCCGCCACCCACCACGAAGGGCAGCATATGGGAAACGCCGTTCATCAGGTTCTTGTACAGGCTGCGGCCGAAGCTGTCCTTGCCGGAAGCGTCATCCTCGGCTGCTGCGCCGCCCTCGGCGTGGAACACGGGCACCTCACCGTGGGCGATCTTCTTAATGAGCTCCTCCGGCTTATGGATGCCGTCGTCCACGCGGGTGAACAGCACCGGTTTGCCGTCGAAGCGGGCGGCATCCACCTTTTTCTCCGCTGCTACGATAATACCGTCACAGGCGGCGATCTCGGCGCGGGTCAGGATATTCTTTGCGCCGTCCGAACCATTGGTCTCCACCTTGGTGGGCAGGCCCAGCTTGTCTCCGGCCTTGGTCAGTGCTTCTGCCGCCATGTAGGTATGGGCAATGCCGTTGACACAGGCGGTCACAGCCAGAATGCGGTAGCCGTCCTGCGGGATGGCCTGCTGGGTAAAGCTTTCTGTACCGAACTGCGCTTCCTCCTGTGCATCGATGCACTCCAAGAACTCCTTGGGGCTCTTTGCAGCTTTAAGCTTTTCCACAAAGTCCTCGTTCATCAGCATCTGCATCATACGGGCCAGCATATCCACGTGCAGGCTGCCGTTTTCCGGGGCAGCAATGGCAAACAGCAGGTCGGTGGTGCCGTCATCCTCGGCGTTATACTGCACCGGGGTGCTCAGCCGCAGGGCGGCCAGACTGGGACGGGTGACCACATTGGTCTTGGCGTGGGGCACAGTGATGCCGTTGTCCACATAGGTAGAGCCCTCGGCCTCGCGGGCATAGAGCGCCTTTTTGTAGGCCTCCTTATCGGTGATGTTGCCGTGGGTAGCCTGCAGTTCCACCAGACGGCTCAGGATCTGCTCCTGCGTCTGCAGCGCTTCGTCCAGCGCAATGGACTGTGCGGTAAATAACTCAGTAATGCGCATAAAACTTCCTCCTTTGTTCCTTTTATCTTAGGGTGTATCAAAGCTGCGCCAGCAGCTCGTCGATCTTCTCTTTTGTGGCAAGCCCAAGGCTGAAAGCCGTTGCGCTGCCGCAGGCGGTGCCCAGACGCAGCGCCTGCGCGTAGCTGCGGCTTTGCAGATATCCGGCCACAAAACCGGCCACCATGCTGTCACCTGCGCCCACGCTGTTGACCACCTTGCCCTTGGGGCAGCCGATGCGGTGCACCTGTCCCTGCTCGTCCAGCAGCAGCGCACCGTCCCCTGCCATGCTCACCAGCACGTTGCGGGCGCCCTTTTCCTGCAGAGTGCGGGCAGCGGCCACGATCTCGGCGTCAGTGGTCAGCACCTTGCCCACGATCTCGCCCAGCTCATGGTTGTTGGGCTTGATGAGGAAGGGGTGGTAGGGCAGCACGTTCACCAACAGGTCGCGGGTGGCATCCACCACTGCGCGCACGCCCCTGCCCTGCAGCCGCGCCAGCAGCCGCTCGTAGACGCTTTGCGGCAGGCTTGCCGGGATGCTGCCTGCCAGAATGAGAATATCACCCTCGGCCAGCTTGTCCAGCTGGGCTTCCAGCTGCTGCAACGCACTTTCCGGGATGGCAGGGCCTGCGCCGTTCAGCTCGGTCTCCTGCCCGGCCTTGATCTTGACGTTGATGCGGGTCATGCCGTTTTCCAGATGCACAAAATCGGTTTTCAGTCCCTGCGCCGCCAGACCGCGCTCCAGCCATGCGCCGGTCTCGCCGGCCACAAAGCCCAGTGCCACGCTCTCGCAGCCCAGCTGCGCCAGCACGCCGGACACGTTGATGCCCTTGCCGCCCAGCACACAGTCCTCGCCTTTGGCGCGGTTCACTTCGCCCACCTCCAGCGGTGCGTCCAAGCGCACAACGTAGTCAATGGCCGGGTTAAAGGTAACGGTATAGATCATACTTCTGCCTCCTTTACAAATGTTTGCTGCTTATACTTGGGGTTCGGGCAGCGGTTGGTCAGGATAGCACCGCCGTGCAGATCCGTGATGACCGCCGGATAAATTTTGGCAAACTTGGCGTCGTCCACAAGGAACCAGCTTTCCCTTGCGCGGCGGACGGCTGCGGCCTTTACGGCTGCTTCCTCGGGGTCCGGGGTGGTAAAGCCCGCTTCCAGCGCTACGCCGTTGGCTCCCATAAATGCTTTGGTAAAGTTATATTGCTGGATGCTGCTGACCGCCGGGGCCCCCACGATGGCTTCGGTCTGGGGGCGCAGCAGCCCGCCGGGCAGATACACCCGGCAGCCCTTTTGCGCCAGCAGCCGGGCGTGCGCCACGCCGTTGGTCACATAGGTGGCCTTGAGCGCCGCACCCGTCAGCGCCCGCACCAGCTCCAGCGTGGTGGTGCCTGCATCGATGAACACAAAATCCTCAGCGGTGATGAGCGCTGCGGCGGCTGCGGCAATGCTGCGCTTTTCTGCCACTGCCAGCGTCTCCTTGGCTTCCATGGTGGGCTCGTCTGCCAGAAAGCGGCTGTCCGGCAGGGTAGCCCCTCCGTGCACCTTGGTCAGCCTGCCCTGCCGATCCAGCTCGGTCAGATCGCGCCGGATGGTGGATTCGCTGGTGTGCAGCGCTTCGCACAGCTGCTGCACCGTCACGGTGCGCTTTTCGTTCAGCTGTTCTAAGATCAGTGCAAAACGTTCCTCTGCCAGCATGGTGTCTTTCCCCTTCTTTCCTTCCTACGTCTGACCGGTTTTGCACGGTCTTGGCGTGTTTTGGTTGTCTGTAGCTTTATTATAGCAAAAAATCAGTCAAAATCAATCATTTTTAGTCATTTTCGCTCACAAAAAATGTCCTCGATTTTTGTGCACGGTTGCTAACATCTAGGATACAAGAGTGTCTTTACGCCAAAAAAGACCACCGCACTTGGGTATGCGGTGGTCTTTTTTGCGTTTATGTGACCGGTCGTGACCGGTTTTAGTGCTCAGGCTGGTTTCAATCAGGCGTCCGAGCGGGAGTAGGCGTTCTTCATCTGGCTGCTCAGCTCAAACAGGACCTTGTCCAGCGTGTCTGCGGCCTTCTCCTGCAGCATGGCGGCGATGGCGGTGTTGGCTTTCTCCCGCAGGGCGGCGCGGCGGGCAGCGTCCGACTCGGCGGCAAGCTTTGCATCGTACTGGTTCACCAGGGCGCGGCCGGCAGAGAGCACGGCTTCCTCGTAGCGCTCGAGGTGGAACAGGGACTTGTTATAGGAAGCATCTGCCATGGCGGCGATCAGACGGCTGGTCCAGTAGAAGTTATCGGTGGACACAGTGCCGGTGGTGTTTGCCAGATACTCCGGGGTGCGCTCCACGTTGGCGTAGAAGGGCACCATGGTGTTGAAAGCGTTGGATGCATAGGCCACCCACTCCACTGCGCGGGACTCCTCCGGCTGGTCGGGGCGCATCTGCAGCAGCGCCATAAAGTCGTTGCGGTTGATGCCGATAGAACGGTATGCGCCCTTTGCGGACTTGTCGCCGTAGCTCAGGTAGGGGTCGTAGGGGGTGCCCTGATAGTGGCTGGACAGCATATACTTGATGTCCTCCGGGGTCACCTTGCGCTCCGGCACCATGCACCACGGCAGGTCATCGGACATGGGGGTGTAGTCGGCATCGGCACCCTCCCACACCCATGTGCGGGGGTTGAGGTAGCGCAGCATATACCATGCGCGGGGGGTGTTGTAAACGTGGTCGGCGTCATCGTGGCTGCCAAAGGCGTCCCGGGGGTTCAGTGCGCCGTCCAGCGAGAGGTCGAGGTGGTTTTTGGCAATAAACTCCCGCAGGTCGGCGGAGCAGAGGTAGTTTTCCTGTGCACCGAAGGCATCTTCCAGATCAAAGTTGTCGATACCCAGCTGGTTGGGCATGACCACATACACATCGTCCGGCACGCGGCGGGCGATCCAGTGGTGACCGCCGATGGTCTCCAGCCACCAGATCTCGTTTACGTCCTGAAAAGCGATGCCGTTCATCTCGTAAGTACCGTACTGCTCCAGCAGACTGCCCAGACGCAGCACGCCCTCGCGGGCAGAGTGGATGTAGGGCAGCACCAGATAGACGATATCTTCCTCGCCGATGCCGCCGGGCACCTCAGGCTTTTCGCCCTTGGCGGGCTGATACTCCACCAGCGGGTCTGCGCCCAGCACGCGGGGGTTGGAGGTGATGGTCTCGGTGGCGGTCATGCCCACGTTGGCGGCATTGACGCCGGAAGCTGCCCAGATGCCCTTGCCCTCCACGGCATTGGGCATGGCGGTAAACCGCAATGCGCCCTCCGGCAGGGGGATCTCCACATGGGAGAGGACGCTGCGGTAGGTCTTGGGAAGCTCCTCCGGGTGGATCACGGTGAATTTTTTAGCAGTGAAATGGCCGGAGCCGGAGTCATCGTTGCGGGCGATCATGGTAGAGCCATCGTACGATGCTGCTTTGCCGACCAGAATGGTAGTGCAAGCCATAGGTTTTCCCTCCATATTCTATAATGTGCTTCTATTGTAGAACTTTTGCAGCGGAATTGCAACCGGGACGAGCTGAAATCCTTATTGTACCCCCTCAGGCTCACTACGTTCGCCAGCTCCCCCAAGGGGACGCCTTTGCGCTATGCCGGAAACTTTCCCGCTACCGCCAAAAGCCGTCCCCTTGGGGAAGGTGGTTTGACGCGAAGCGGCAAGACGGAAGGGGTACATCGTTCCAAAACAAAAACCGCCGCGCTGCGTACCACGGCAGAGCGGCGGGAGATGGAATGCTTTTTTCAGGCTGTTACTGGGCTGTCCAGTAGAAGTCCTCGCCGGGCAGCGTACCGCCCACGGCGGCGGGGTCGGCATCGTAGAGCACCTGCAGGTAACCGGAGACGTCCGCCTTCAGTTCCTCGCCGGTCAGGCAGACGATGTTGCAGTTGGGCAGTGCCTTTTTGGCGATGGCGGCTTTTGCCACCACGCCCTGCTCCTCGCACAGAGCGGCGGTGCCGTCCAGATCGGTGTTGGCGGCGTTCACGCTCTGGGCGTAATCTGCCAGAAAAGCAGCTACCACGTCCGGGTGCTCCTCGGCGTAGGCCTTGCGCACCACGGTCACACCGGTGATCAACTGGGTGTCTGCTACCTTGTCCCACTCGGCGGTCAGGTCAAGGGCTACCCGCAGGGTGTCGTCCTTCAGCCCGGCGGCAGTCACATAGGGCTGGGGCAGCACTGCAATGGCATCCTGCGTGCTGGCCATCTGGGCGGTCACCTCGGTGGCTTCGCTGTAATACTGGATGTCCACATCCTTGTCCGGGTCAAGTCCGTTGGCGGTAAGCAGATAGCGCAGCACATACTCCGGGGTAGTGCCCTTGCCGGTGGACAGGATGGTGCGGCCCTTGAGGTCTGCCATGCTGTGGACGGTGTCGCCCTGCTCCACCACATACAGAACGCCCAAGGTGTTCACTGCCACGGCCTGAATGCCGCCATTTGTTTTCTGGTACAGGGTCGCCGCCAGATTAGCCGGGATAGCTGCCATGTCCAGCTCGCCCTTGATGAGCAGCGGCACGATCTCATCCGCAGCGCCGTAGAGCTGCAAATCGTAGTCCATGGCGGCGGTACCGGCCTGCTCCATCGAAAGCAGGTTGACCAGCCCCATGGTGGTGGGGCCCTTCAGCCCGGCGATGCGCAGCGGCTCGGTGGCAGACAGCGGCGCAGCAGTTTCTTCCTCAGAAGCAGCCGCAGAGGAAGCAGCTTCGGACACCGCCGTGCTGGAAACGGCAGAGCTTGCGCTGCCGCCGCAGGCTGCAAGGCTCAGTGCAAGGCTGAACGCCAGCAGTAAGGACAGGATCTTTTTCATGAAATACTCCTTTTCACACCCGGCACACCCCGGTACGGGAAGCGGAAACCGGTCTTTTTTAAAAAATTTTGCAAAATCATTTGCTTTGCGCGTTCCAGTTTACTATAATAGGGGTAAAAATACCGTTGCGTGTGCAACGCAATTGCAGGAGGCTGCGGAGAACGCTATTTTCTCTGCGGAGTTGCGATGAATAATTATCTGCCGCTGTTACAAACCACCACGCTGTTCGCAGGTCTTTCCGCTGCGGAGCTCAGCACGCTGCTGTCCCGGCTGGGGGCAAGCGTGCGCAGCTACGGCAAGGGCGAAGCCCTTGTGCTGGCGGGGGAACCCAGCCGCCGGGTAGGCATCGTGCTGTCCGGCGAGCTGGAAGCCTACCGCCCGGCACCGGGCGGGGCACGCATCCCCATTGCCCGGGTAGAGCCGGGCGGGGTATTCGGGGATGTGCTGGGCGGTTCCAGCCTGTCCAGCCCGGTCACCGTGCTGGCTGCTGCCCCCTGCGAGGTGCTGTTGCTGCCCTACGAGCGGCTGCTGCTCTCGGACGGCAGCCCCGCCCACCAGCGGGTGGTGCAGAACCTTGTGCGCACCATCAGCGATAAATATTTTTCCCTCTCCCACCGCATCGACCTGCTGGTGATGAAGAGCCTGCGCGCCAAGGTGGCGGCCTATCTGCTCAGCGAAGCCGCCCGCGCCCACAGCCTGACCTTCAGCATCCCCTTCTCCCGCATCCAGCTGGCGGACTACCTCAACTGCGACCGCAGCGCCCTTTCCCGGGAGCTGAGCACTATGCAGAGGGAAGGGCTCATCGATACCTACCGCAGCAGCTTCAAACTGCTGGAGCCGGATGCCTTGCAGCAGATGGTGCAGTAGCCTTTTGCCAACTATCTTATATTTAAGGAGCAATCAAGCAATGTCCAAACCTGTTCTCTGGATCGTGATCCCCTGCTACAATGAGGAGCAGGTGCTGCCCATTACAGCACCCATGTTTCTGGAAAAGATCCACAGTCTGACCGCACAGGGGCTGGTCAGCGATAAAAGCCGGGTGCTCTTTGTCAACGATGGCTCCCGCGACAAAACGTGGGAGCTGATCCAAGGCTTTGCCGCACAGGACGAGCACTATATCGGCATCTCCCAAAGCCGCAACCGCGGCCACCAGAACGCCGTGCTGGCGGGGCTGATGGAGGCGCTGCACAGCGACAGCTGCGATATCACCATCTCCATCGACTGCGACGGTCAGGACGATATCAACGCCATGGACGAGATGGTGAAAAAGTATCTGGACGGTGCCGAGGTGGTGTACGGCGTGCGCAGCCGCCGGGACACCGATACCTTCTTCAAGCGGTTCACCGCCGAGGGCTTTTATCATGTGATGAACGCTTTAGGCGCGGATATCGTGTTCAACCACGCAGATTACCGCCTGATCAGCACCCGCGTGCTGGAAAGCTTTGCGGATTACAAGGAGGTCAACATCTTTTTGCGGGGCATGGTGCCGCTGGTGGGCTTTGCCCACGATGTGGTCACCTACGAGCGCCACGAGCGCCTGGCCGGTGAGAGCCACTACCCCCTGAGCAAGATGCTGGCGCTGGCCTTTGACGGCATTACCAGCCTTTCCAACAAGCCCATCCGCATCATCACCGGGGCGGGCATCGTGGTGAGCCTTGTCAGCTTTATCGGGGTCATCTGGGCCATCGTGTGCGCCGCCATGGGCAGCAGCGTGGCAGGCTGGGCGTCCACCGTGTGCATCGTCTGCTTTATGGGCGGTGTACAGCTGGTGTGTCTGGGCGTGATCGGCGAGTATATCGGCAAGATCTATATGGAAACCAAAGCCCGCCCGCGCTATATCATCTCGGAGCGCACATGGGCTCCCTACGAAAGGAAATATCACGGATGAGCAAGCAAAGCTGGAAGGGCAGCACCCTTCTGAACCCGGAGCCGCCGGTACTGGTATCCTGCGGCGGGCTGGATAAGCCCAACCTTATCACCATCGGCTGGACAGGCACCATCTGCACCCAGCCCAGCATGGTATCCATCAGCGTGCGCCCGGAGCGGTACAGCCATCAGCTGCTGTGCGAGAGCGGGCAGTTCGCCATCAACCTGCCCACCGAAAAGCTGGTGCGCGCCATTGACTGGTGCGGTGTGAAGAGCGGCCGCGATGTGGACAAATTTGTCGCCTGCGGCCTGCACGCCGCCCCGGGCAGCGTGCTGACCGACTGCCCGGTGCTGGAGGAAAGCCCGGTCAATCTGGAATGCCGCATCACCCAGCGCATCCCGCTGGGCAGCCACGACCTGTTTTTGGCCGAGGTGGTGGCCTGCGATGTGGACGAGAGCCTGCTGGACGAAAAAGGCAAGCTGTGTCTGGACAAGGCAAACCTCATCGTGTACAGCCACGGCGAGTATCTGGCCCTTGGCAGAAAGCTTGGCACCTTCGGCTACAGTGTGCGGAAGAAAAAGCCCGCAAAACGTAAGAAATAACAAAAAGGCGATGCCGTGCGGCATCGCCTTTTTGTTATTTACTTCTCGTGTTTTACCCGCTGGATATCTCCCAGATCGTAGGGGGTGTTCTGGTAGACATAATAGTTCAGCCAGTTTTCATACAGCAGGTGGGCGTGGGCGCGCCAGCGGAACAGCGGCGGCTTTGCGGGGTCGTCGTCCGGGTAGTAGTTGGCAGGCACATGGATGGGCAGACCCTTGGCTACGTCCCGCTTATACTCGGCATCCAGCGTGTACTTATCGTACTCCGGGTGGCCGGTGACAAAGATCTGCCGTCCGTTCTCGGTGCTCATTAGGAAGGGCCCGGCGGCGTCGCTCTCGGCCAGAATGCGCAGGGCGGCGCAGTTGTCCACATCCTCCCGGCAGATGCCGGTATGGCGGCTGTGGGGGGCGTAGAACACCTCATCAAAGCCGCGCACCAGCGGGTTTGCCGGGCGGGTGACCCGGTGCTCGAACACGCCGAACATCTTTTCCGGCAGCAGCTGCTTGCGCACGCCGTAGTGGTAGTACAGCCCGGCCTGTGCGCCCCAGCAGACATGGAGGGTGGAGTAGACGTTCGTTTCACTGAAATCCATGATCTCGCACAGCTCGTTCCAATAGTCCACCTGCTCAAAATCCATGGTCTCCACCGGCGCACCGGTGATGATCATGCCGTCGTAGCGGTTGTTCTTCACCTCGTCAAAGGTCTTGTAAAAAGCCTCAAGGTGAGCAGCCGACACATGGGTGGCAGAGTGGCTAGCGGTCTGCAGCAGGGTCATGTGCACCTGCAGCGGGGTGTTTGCCAGCAGCCGGGCGATCTGGGTCTCGGTGGCGATCTTGGTGGGCATCAGGTTCAGGATCAGAATTTCCAGCGGGCGGATATGCTGCGCCAGCGCCCGCTCCCGGTGCATGACAAAAACGTTTTCTTCGTACAGGGCATCAAAGGCGGGTAAGGTCTTGGGGATGATCAGCGGCATAGGATGGTTGCTCCTTTGCTAGATGATCCAAAAATGGCTCCGCGTTCGCTTTGCCATCTTCAGAGGAATCATGATTTTTGATTTCACATTTGTCGCTGCCTGTTGGCCGCGGCAAATGTATTTTCACGGGAGGGAATCATACCTTATCCAGCGCCTGCGCGATATCGGCGATGAGGTCCTCGGCAGACTCCAGACCGCAGCTCATGCGCACCAGCTCGGCGGGCACACCGGCGGCAGCCAGCTGCTCATCGTTCATCTGACGGTGGGTGCTGGAAGCGGGATTCAGGCAGCAGGTGCGGGCATCTGCCACATGGGTCTCGATGGCGGCAAGCTTCAGCTCCTTCATAAAGGTGCTGGCAGCCTGACGTCCGCCAGCCAGACCAAAGCTCACGACGCCGCAGCTGCCGTTTGGCAGGTACTTCTGCGCCAGTGCGTGGTAGGGGCTGCTTTCCAGCCCGCAGTAGTTCACATAGGCCACCTTGGGGTGGTTCTCCAAAAACTGTGCCACCGCCATGCCGTTGGCGCAGTGGCGCTGCATCCGAACGTGCAGGCTTTCCAGACCAAGGTTCAGCATATAGGCATTCATGGGGGACTGCATGGAGCCGAAATCCCGCATGAGCTGCGCGGTGGCCTTGGTGATGAACGCCCCCTCCTTACCGAAGCGTTCGGCGTAGGTGATGCCGTGGTAGCTGTCGTCCGGGGTGCACAGACCCGGGAACTTCTCGGCGTGCGCCATCCAGTCGAACTTGCCGCCGTCCACGATGGCACCGCCCAACACTGCGCCGTGGCCGTCCATGTACTTGGTGGTGGAGTGGGTCACGATGTCCGCGCCCCACTCGAAGGGGCGGCAGTTGACCGGCGTGGGGAAGGTGTTGTCCACCATCAGCGGCACACCGTGGGCGTGGGCGGCCTTGGCAAACTTTTCAATGTCCAGCACGGTCAGGGCGGGGTTTGCGATGGTCTCACCGAACACCACCTTGGTGTTGGGCTGGAAGGCAGCGTTCAGCTCCTCCTCGGTGCACAGGGGGTCTACAAAGGTGGCAGTGATGCCCATCTTTGCCATGGTGACCGAGATGAGGTTGAAGGTGCCGCCGTAGATGGTGCTGGAGGCCACGATGTGGTCCCCTGCTTCGCAGATATTAAACAGCGCAAAGAAGTTTGCAGCCTGTCCGCTGGAGGTAAGCATGGCGGCAGTGCCGCCTTCCAGCTCGCAGATCTTTTTGGCTACCATGTCGCAGGTAGGGTTCTGCAGGCGGGAATAGAAATAGCCGTCTGCTTCCAAATCGAACAGCTTGCCCATGTCCTCGCTGGTGGCGTACTTGAAGGTGGTGGACTGGATGATGGGAATCTGACGGGGCTCGCTGTTGCCGGGGGTATAGCCGCCCTGCACGCAGATAGTATCACGGTTCATACAACATACTCCTTTGCTGGTTTTTTGGTCGGGAAGGACGATTCCCCGCAGGAGAGCTGTCTCCGGCGGGGAATCGAAAAATTCAAAGTTTTTTATTTCCGCAGGCGCTTATCGCTCTTGGTGGCCCACAAAGTACCCACAGACTGGAACGCCTGCACCATCAGCACCAGCAGCACCACACAGACGATCATGATGTTGGTCTGGTAGCGGTAGTAGCCGTAGGACAAGGCGATCTTGCCCAGACCGCCGCCACCGATGACGCCGGACATGGCGGAATAGCCCAGAATGGTGGTCAGTGCGGTGGTCATGCTGGAGATCAGGCCGGGCAGGCACTCCGGGATCATGACCTTGGTGATGATCTGGAAGGGAGTAGCGCCCATGCTCTGGGCAGCTTCCACTACGCCTTCATCCAGCTCCCGCAGGCTGGTCTCCACCAGACGGGCCACAAAGGGGAAGGCGGCGACCACCAGCGGCACTACGGTGGCCTTGGTGCCCACCGTAGTGCCCACGATGGCGCGGGTAAGCGGGAACACGCAGATCATCAGGATGAGGAACGGCACACTGCGCAGAATGTTGATGACGATGTTGATCAGGTGCATCAGCCAGCCGGGCAGGGGCAGAATGCCGTCCTTGTCACCGGCTACCAGCAGCACGCCCAGCGGCAGACCCAGCACCAGCGCAAAGGCGGTGGAGAGCACCGTTACATAAAAGGTCTCCCAGATGGCAAAACCGTAATCTGCGATATTCATATACCGGTCACCTCCTCTACCGTTACGCCGGACTGGCTGCGCATATACTCCATAGCCTGCTGTGCGACAGCAAGCTCTGCGGGCAGCTTGAGCAGCATGGAGCCGTAGCACTGGCCGCTCAGATCGCGGGTATCGGCGCTGAGCACCGACACCAGAATGCCCTTTTCGGCGGCAAGGCTTGCCACCAGCGGCTTTGCAGTGGAGGAACCGTTAAAGGTAACGCGCACCACATGGTCATCCGGCGCAAAGCAGGAAAGATCCCGCGCTGCGCTGCCGCCGTTGGGGGCTACCAGACGCTTGGCAGCTGCCGTTTTGGGGTTTGCAAAAATTTCCTGTACCGAGCCCTGTTCCACGACCACACCGCCATCCAGAATGGCCACGCTGTCGCAGATCTCCTCCACCACGCTCATCTGGTGGGTAATGACCACCACGGTGATGCCCAGCTTACGGTTGATATCCTTGATCAGGGTCAGGATGGAGTGGGTGGTGTTGGGGTCCAGCGCACTGGTAGCCTCGTCGCACAGCAACACCTTGGGGTTGGTTGCCAGTGCGCGGGCAATGGCGATGCGCTGCTTCTGACCGCCGGACAGCTGTGCCGGGTAGGCGTTTGCCTTATCCGGCAGACCCACCATCTCCAGCAGCTCCATGGCGCGCTTTTCCGCCTCCGCCTTCTTTACGCCTGCCAGCTCCATGGGGAAGCAGACGTTCTTCAGGCAGGTGCGCTGCATGAGCAGGTTGAACTGCTGGAAGATCATGGTGATTTCCCGGCGGCGCTTGCGCAGCGAGGCGGGAGACAAAGTCTCCATTGCCACGCCGTCGATCACCACACTGCCGCCGGTGGGGCGCTCCAACAGGTTGATGCAGCGCACCAGCGTGGATTTGCCCGCACCGGACATACCGATGATGCCGTAGATGGAGCCATCGGGAATGGTGAGGTTGATGTTTTGCAGCGCTTTCACCGCGCCATCCTTCATCTGGAAGGTCTTGGAAAGGTACTTGAGTTCGATCACAGAAATTGCTCCTTTAGCTTATCCCTCGATGGGTGCCAGACTGTCCTGCTTGCCGCCGTAGATGCCCATGGGCTCTACGTGAATGCCGGCAACAGTGACCAGATGGGTACCCTTTTCGGCGTTGAAGTTGTCCAGATACGGCTGATGCTGGAAGTAGTTGGTGTCTACCTGACCGTCCTCGACGATCTGGTTGGGGATCACATAGTCGTCGTACTCCTGGATATCCAGCGTGATGCCCTTGGCGGCAAGGATCTCCTTGCACACCTCCAGCACCTCGCAGTGGGGAGCGGGAGTAGCGGCGCAGCTGACGGTCTGGCCGTTCAGAGCGTCATAGTCCACAGTGGAATCGTAGCCGTCGGTGGGGTTCTCCACAACGGACACCACGGAGCCCTTGTAGGTCTCGTCCATGAAGTCCTTCACCTTCTGGCTCTGCAGGGCAGCAGCCAGAGCCTTGATCTTGGGCTCCTCCTGATTGCCGTCCTTGCACACCAGAATGTTGACGTAAGCAGAAGAGCCGTCCTCCATGGCCAGTGCATCGGTCATGGGGTTCAGACCGGCAGAGATGGCGTAGTTGGAGTTGATGACGGCGTAGTCCTCGTCCTGCAGGACGTTGGGCACCTGAGCGGCCTCCACCTCGTCCACGGTGACGTTCAGGGGGTTCTCCTCGATGTCGTTCTTGGTGGCGGTCAGGCCGGCATCTGCCTTCAGCTTGAAGAAGCCGTTCTTCTCCAGCAGGGTCAGGGCGCGGGCCTCGTTGGTGGTATCGTTGGGCACAGCCACCTTGATCTTATCCAGCTTAGCTGCGGCAGAGGATGCCACGCTGCCGGATGCAGCAGAAGAAGCAGTGGAAGAAGAACCACCGCAGGCAGTCAGGGCAGCGGCTGCGGCTGCCACACCGGTAACTTTCAGAAAATCGCGACGAGTAATCATAGTTTTGTTCCCTCTCTATTGTTCTCTATTATGTACTGTGGCCCGCACGGCACCTTTCCGCGCGCGGCCTTGAACGGACGCATGAAAAAATGCCCCCGTCCTTACGAGCCCTAGACTCTGCAAGGACGGAGGCATGAACATACTTCCGTGGTACCACCTTGGTTCACTGCATCCTTACGGATACAGCCTCGATGCTGCGGCAGCGTGTGCTGCTTACAGCCGGACGCTGTAACGGGCGCATCCCGTTGCGGGCTTAGCACTCCTGCGCCTCGTCCGCACGGCTCCGAGACCATTTTCAGCTTCCTGTTTCCTGCCCTTTTTCACCGCCCGGGCTCTCTGGTAAGGATCAATGCGAAGGCCTACTCTTCTCTTCACAGCCATTTTTGTGATATTAACACTATAATAAACCCATCGGCGGCATTTGTCAACACCCCTAACGAAGTTTTTGGGTAGGGATATGGCTTCCGGCCTTTTGCCGCGCCCGTTTTTTTGATACACCCTTGTATGCGGCTGGTGCACATGATAAAATAGGGTATCATCTTTTGCAAGGAGAGCAGGCAATGAACAGCAGAGACCCTTTTCCCGATGAAGAGCTGCGCCGCCGCATCATGGATTTTATCATGGCCGCAGGGCAGACCCTGCTGGAAAACGGCGCAGAGGTGTTCCGGGTAGAGCAGACTATGGAGATCATGGCGCGCAGTTTCCATCTGCGGGAGTTCCACGTTTATGTGCTGACCAACGGCATTTTTGCCAGCGCCGGCACTGCCGAGATCAGCGAAGTGCGCAACGTACCGGTGCGCACCACCCATCTGGGGCGGGTGGCGGCGGTGAACGAGCTTTCCCGCCAGATCGCCCAGACCGGGATGACCTTAGACGAGGCCGAGAGCCGTCTGGTGCTGGCGCGGCAGCTGCCCTTCCCTAAAGACCATGTGCAGCTGCTGTCCGGGCTGTGCGGAGCGTTCTGCTTTGCCATGATGTTCGGCGGCAACCTGCGCAGCGCGCTGGCTGCTGCCGGGGCGGGACTGGTGGCCAGCTGGTATCTGCTGTGGTGCGGGCGGCATGAAGTGCCCGGCGGCTTCCAGAAGATCAGCACCGCCGCGTTGATCACGCTGGTGTGCATCCTGCTGTGCAATCTGCTGCACACTTCTGCCAGCCACGCCATCATCGGTACGCTGATGATTTTGACCCCGGGCATCGCCTTTACCATGGGCATCCGGGACTTTGTGCAGGGCGATTACCTTTCCGGCACCATCCGCATGATCGACGCTTTGCTCATTGCCGCCAGCATTGCCATAGGCACCGGCCTTGTGCTGCGGCTGTACACGGTATTTACGGGGGTGGTCGTGGTATGATGTCCCTTACAGCTGTACAGATCAGCGAGCTGACCGCGCAGTTTTTTCTGGCCGCGGCGGGCACGCTGAGTTTTGCCATTCTATTTGCGTGCCCCCGGCGCTGCCTGCCTTACTGCGCACTGGTGGGCGCTGTAGGCTGGCTGTGGTACGAACTGCTTACCCTGCTGGGCGCAGACGCCGCCACGGCCTCCCTGCTGGCGGTCATTCCGCTCGCCATCCTTACCCGCGTGTTTGCCATTACCCAAAAAACGCCGGTCACGGTGTTTTTGCTGACCGGCATTTTCCCGCTTGTGCCGGGCGCGGGCATCTACTACACCGCCTACTATTTCATCCAGAACGAAAACGCCCTTGCCCTTGCCAAGGGCATCAGCACCTTTAAAATCGCCGTGGCGCTGGCTATCGGCATCAGTCTGGTGCTGTGTGTGCCGCTGCCGAAAAAGCGGAAATAATCTGTTGTTTTCCAAGCTATTTATATAAAGGAGTGATCTCTATGAACGCAATGGAACTTCTGACTACCCGCCGCACCTACCGCCGGTTTGCACAAAAGGCCGTGCCGCAGGACGTGGTGGACGATATCGTACAGGCCGTGCGGCTGTCCTCCTGCGGGGCAAACCGGCAGGCGGTGCGTCTGGTGCTGGTGCAAAGCCCGGAGATGGTGGCCAAGGTACAGCCGCTGGTCAAATGGGCTGGCTATCTGCCGCCGGAGCAGGGCACGCCCAAGGCGGACGAGCTGCCCACCTTTTATGCAGCTGTGGTGCAGGATACCGCCATCCCCGGCGACCTTGCCACCGACACCGGCATCGCGCTGGCCAACATGACCCTTGCCGCATGGGACAAGGGCGTGGGCAGCTGCATTATGGGCGCGATCAATAAGCCCGCCCTGACCACGCTGCTGGGCATCGAGGAGCCGCAGAAGCTGGCCTTTATGGTGGCTTTCGGCTACCCCACCCACAAAGCCGCTATCGTGCCCATGACCGAGCAGACCGGCGTAAAGTACTATCTGGACGAAAACCGCGACTACTGCGTGCCCAAGCGCAGCGCGGAGGAGATTGCAAGAAGCCTGTAAAAGCCGGTTTATACTGCATATATTCACATATTTTCTCCGTCATTGCATAATTGTTTGCAAAATCGTTTCAATTTCACGGATTATTATGCACAAGTATTGACTTTTTGTTTTGTACAAACTATACTAAGTGCGTTCCCCGAAAGCGCGATGAATCGCATCCCATCGGGGCAAAGCAAACTATATTGCATAGATTGAGGAGTGTTTGAATATGAAAAAGATCTCTCGCCGCAGCTTCATGGCTGCCGCTGCTGTTTCCGTTGCTGCTCTGGCTCTGACCGCCTGCGGTGGTTCTGCAAGCTCTGCTGCATCCTCTGTGGCAAGCTCTGCCGCTTCCTCCGAGGCTGCTTCTTCTGCCGCTGCTGCTGAACTGACCACCGTGGAAGCCGGCAAGCTGACCATGGCTACCAACGCCGCCTTCCCTCCGTACGAGATGACCACCGATGCCGGCGAGTTTGAGGGCATCGATGTGGACACCGCCAAGGCCATTGCTGAGAAGCTGGGTCTGGAGCTGCAGATCGATGACATGGACTTTGACGCCGCACTGCTCAGCGTGCAGCAGGGCAAGGCCGACATCGTGATGGCAGGCGTTACCGTGACCGACGAGCGCAAGGCTGTGATGGACTTCTCCGACAGCTACGCCACCGGCATCCAGTCCATCATCGTGCCCAACGATTCCGATATTGCTTCTCCCGATGATCTGGCCGGCAAGACGATTGGTACCCAGCGCGGCACCACCGGCTACATCTACTGCTCCGATGACTTCGGCGATGAGAACGTGGTTGCTTACGACGACGGTCTGACCGCTGTGCAGGCCCTGAACAATGGTCAGGTGGACGCTGTGGTCATCGACAACGCTCCCGCACAGGAGTTCGTGGCTGCCAACCCCGGCCTGAAGGTGCTGGATACCAGCTACGCCGAGGAGGATTACGCCATCGGCATGGCAAAGGGTTCTGCTTTGGAGGACGCTGTCAACAAGGCTCTGGAGGAGCTGAAGGCTGACGGCACTCTGCAGGCCATCGTGGACAAGTACATCAACGCAAACTAAGCTGCGTGCCTTGTACCATTCCTGTACCCAAGGAGGCGCCCCGCTCCGGGGCACCTCTTTTTTTAGAAAAAAGTGGTTACAATTTATTGACAAACAGAAAGTGAGGATGTGAATGGCTGCGCAATACGAACTGCTCAAAGAGCTGCTCAACAGCGGCACAAAGCTAAGCTTTGGACAGGATTTCTTTTTTAAGTTTTATCAGGCCTTTCTGCTGAAGGACCGCTGGATGCAGTACATCAACGGTGTGGGCACCACCCTGCTGGTCACCGCACTGGCGCTGGCGCTGGGCGTGGTGCTGGGCAGTGTGGTGGCGCTGGTGCGCGTGACCCACGACCAGCAGCGCCCCGGCCACAAAAACGCGGTACTGGGCTTTTTTAACGCGGTGTGTCAGCTGTACACCACCATCATCCGCGGCACGCCCATGATGGTGCAGCTGCTGATCATGAGCATGGTCATTTTTTCCAACAGCCGCAACTTTACTATGGTTGGTGCACTGACCCTGGGCATCAACTCCGGCGCGTATGTATCCGAGATCATCCGCGGCGGCCTGATGGCTGTGGACCCCGGCCAGATGGAAGCCGGACGCAGCCTTGGCCTGAACTACATGACCACCATGGTGGTCATCATCATCCCGCAGGCTATCCGTGCGGTGCTGCCTGCACTGGGCAACGAGTTCATCGTCCTGCTCAAGGATACTTCCCTGATCACCACCATCGGCGGCAAGGAGCTGCTGTATGCTGCACAGGGCATTATGAACCGCACCTACGAAGCCATGTTCCCCCTGCTGGGCGTTGCACTGATCTACCTGATCCTTGTTATGCTGTTTACATGGCTGCTGAGCAAGTTTGAGAGGAGGCTGGCACAAAGTGACCGATAAGATTTTGGAAGTACGCGGCCTGACCAAGACCTATGGCGGCGTAAAGAAGCGCGGCGCAAAAAAAGCCGACCCCACGCTGGATGTGCTGAAAGGCATCGACCTTGATATCTACCGTGGCGATGTGGTGTGCCTGATCGGCCCTTCCGGCTGCGGCAAGTCCACCTTTCTGCGCTGCCTGAACCGGCTGGAGACTCCCACCTCCGGTTCCATCAAGTTTGAGGGTGTGGAGGTAAACGAGACACACATCGATGCCGTGCGCCAGAAGATGGGCATGGTGTTCCAGCACTTCAACCTGTTCCCCCACCTGACCGTGAAAAAGAACCTTGAGCTGGCACCCAGCCTGCTGAAGCTGAAGGACAAGGACGCCATCTCTGCCCGGGCAGACGAGCTGCTGGCCCGCGTAGGTCTGGCCGACAAGGCCAACGCCTACCCCAAGAGCCTGTCTGGCGGTCAGCAGCAGCGCATCGCCATTGCCCGTGCGCTGGCCATGGACCCGGACGTGATCCTGTTCGATGAGCCCACCAGCGCCCTTGACCCCGAGATGGTGGGCGAGGTGCTGGAGCTGATGAAGGAGCTGGCACACACCGGCATCACCATGCTGGTGGTCACCCACGAAATGGGCTTTGCCCGCGAGGTGTCCAACCGGGTCATCTTCATCGATGACGGCAAAATTCAGGAGGACGAGCCGCCGCAGGAGCTGTTCACCAATCCCAAGCACCCCCGTCTGAAAGCCTTCCTCTCCAAGATGCTGTAAAGAGTTTTTAAACAGAATGCCGGACAACCTGCGGGTTGTCCGGCATTCTGTTTTCTTTATTTTTCTTACATTACATCCGTATCCTCTGCGCGGCGCGGGCGATGGAGGCCAGCAGCGTCACAAGGCGTTTTTCGTCCATCTGACCGCAGTAGCTGGTAAAGGTGTAGTAACACCCCTGCACGCAGAAGGACAGCACCACCTTGCGCACTACGTCCGTCTCAAAGGTGGGGTCGGTCTGGGCGATGCACTGGCACATAGCCTGCTCCACCCGGTTGATGAATAGCCCCTGCCGGGAGCCGGAGAAGAGCACGGTGATCTCCTCCCGATGCTCGGCAAAGGCGCGGAACATCTCCCGCGCAAGCCACTCGGTGCGCTCGCTCACATCGCTGGCGGTCAGGCGGGGCAGGCTTTCCACCACCGCCTGCACCATCTCGTCCTCCATGGCGTTGGCCAGCGCATAGATATCCTGATAATGGGCGTAAAATGTGGATTTATTGATACAGGCGCGGTCGCACAGCTCCTTGACACGGATCTTCTCCACCGGCTTTTCGCGGCGCAGCTCCATAAAGGCCTGTTTGATGGCGCGCTCGGTCTTTTCAATGCGGATATCCAGAAAACCCACCTCTTTTGCTTTTTTGTTGATTTTCCAACATTTTTCCGGTTTTGCGGATAGACAAGCCCCGCAAGCCTTTTTATACTGGGTATAAGCGCCGCAGCGTTACTCCTTGCGGTACAAAAGCCCCTGCTGCTCCAAAGCTGCGTGGATGCGGGCAAAGGTGTCCTTATCCGGGCAGCGCAAAGTGTGCAGGTGCACGCCGCCGGTCATGCGGCTCAAAAGGCTCTCGGGCGCATCCGCCGCCTGACGGATAAAGTTGTCCACGTCGTACCGGTTGCACAGGTTCAGCGTGGCGCGGATCTCGCCGTACAGGCTGTTTTCCACCGCCACATCCACCACTGTGCCGCCCTGATCCACCACAGTGTACAGCTCCCGGCGCATCTCCTCCTGCGTGCGGTGCACACAGGCCAGAATGCCGGTATAGCCCTTTTCCGCCGGGTGCAGCTGATAGCCCCGGGGGGTGGCATCGATCTGCGCCCCGCCGGCGCGCAGCAGTGCCACATCTCCTACCACGATCTGCCGCGAGACCCCCAGCTCTGCCGCCAGCGTGCTGGCGCTTAAAGGAGCACCGGCGCTGTTCAGCCGGGTCAGGATGCGTTCTCTGCGCTGTGCTGCATTCATAGGGGTTCAGGCTTCCTTTCCGTAAAACAACTTTTCTCTCCTTATTGTAGCAAAACGCGGCAAAATGTGCAAGGTTATTCCAGCCACAGGCACGGAAATCCATTTTCCTCTGAAGGCTTCCCCCGGCCGGGGGAAATCTGTCCCCAAGGGGTGAAGGCTTAAGCGTGGGTTTATTCCAATCTCAGCAGGGTGGCGTAATTGGAGGGCAGCTGCACCTTCATGCGGTTCCACTCGGTAGAGACCAGCACTTCCTGTGCGCCTACGGTGTCCGCCATCAGATCGGTGACCTTGGCAGCTTCCACCGGCAGCTGGAACTCCAGCTGTGCGGGGGTATCGCCGTTATTCAGCACCGCTACCACCGCCTTGCCGTCCAGCACCCGGGCAAAAGCATAGCACTGGGTGGTGAGCTGCAGCTCTTTTACCTCGCCGTAGGTCATTTCCGGCAATTCAGCCTTGCATTTCCCCAGAACTTTGTATACACTGGTAACAGGATTTGTGCGTTCTGCATCAGCGTAGTCGCTAAGCTCCAGACAGGGGCGCAGCGGCCAGTCGCTGCCCCACTCCTTTTTGCCCTCGATGCCGAACTCCGAGCCGTAGTAGATGGACGGGATGCCCCACAGGCTGTACACCAGAATGGCAATGTGCCGGATATGCTCCCGGTTGCGCAGCTTGTTGGGCAGGCGCTCCACATCGTGGTTATCTGAGAAGAGATACAGCCGGGTGTCGTGGCACAGCCCCTGCAGTCGGCGCATAGTGTGGGCAATTTCAAAATAGTTATGGTCGTTGTGTCCGCTCCACAGACCCTTGTGCAGCTCGTAGTTGGTAACGGAGTGCAGCATTTCCGGGTTTGCCCAGCGGCTGTAATCGCCGTGGATGACCTCGCCCATCAGCCAGAACTCCGGTTTTACCTCGTTTGCCAGACGGCGCAGCCCGCGCATGAAGTCGAAGTCCAGCACGTCGGCAGCGTCCAGACGGATGCCGTCGATGTCGAACTGCTCCACCCAGAAGCGGACGGTATCATAATGGTACTGCTGCACCTCCGGGTTGCGCTGGTTCAGCTTGACCAGCAGGTTGTAGCCGCCCCAGTTGCCGTAGGAAAAGCCATCGTTATACTCGTTGTTTCCCCAGAAGTTCACATCGCAGAACCAGTCCTTATAGCGGGCGTTCTCGCGGTTCGACTTCAGGTCCTGGAAGGCAAAGAAATCGCGTCCCACATGGTTGAACACGCCGTCCACGATGACCCGCTGCCCGCGAGCGTGGCAGGCTGCCACAAAGGCCTTGAACTCCTCGTTGGTGCCAAGGCGGCGGTCCACCAGACGGTAGTCGATGGTATCGTAGCCGTGGGAGCCGCTCTCGAACAGCGGGCCGATGTAGATGGCCGTACAGCCCAGCTTTGCCGCGTGGGCTGCCCATGCTTCCAGCTTTGCAAAAGCGCCCGGGGTGGGCTGGCCGTCGTTTTCGTGCGCACAGCCGCACAGCCCCAGCGGATAGATGTGATAAAATACTGCTTCGTCATACCAAGCCATGATCGTTCGCTCCCATTCTATTGCTTAAAAAGTTGCGCCGCTTGCACGGCGGTAGCAACAGTATACCACAAGATTTGGCAAATATGTGAAAATTTGCCGATTTTTGTCAAGATTCGCTAAGATTATCGGCTATCATGCCGGTAAATAGCCGTTTTTCTTGGATAGTTTGCCCAAATAGCTTTGTACCAACCGGCGCACGGCGCCGATCAACATAGAGAAGTAAGGAGATCTTTGCATGAATTACCCTGTGATCCCCCGCACGTTTTTCAGTGGCGACTGCTTCGATGCCTACCGCATTCTGGGTGCGCACCCCTGCACCGACCCAAACGGCGCCGAGGGCTGGCGTTTTGCCGTGTGGGCACCCGGTGCCACCGCCGTGGAGGTGTGCGGCGGCTTTGACGGCTGGGAGCGCGGTGTGCCCATGGAAAAAGCCGATACCGGCGTGTGGAGCGCCTTTATCCCCGGCCTTGCGGAGGGGGACCTGTACAAATACCGCGTGCACGGCGCGGACGGCAGCACCGTGATGCGCAGCGACCCCTACGCCTTTGCCACCGAGCTGCGCCCCGGCACCGCCAGCAAGCTGACAAAGCTGGATTTCACCTTTGACGACACCGCGTGGATGGAGCGGCGGGACAAATGCCGCAACCGCCCGCTGAACATCTACGAGCTGCACGCCGGCAGTTGGAAGCATAAGCCCGGCACTACCCAGCCGGACGGCTCGGACGGGTGGTACAACTACGAGGAGCTGGCGCGGGAACTCATCCCGTGGCTGCTGGAGCATCACTTTACCCATGTGGAGCTGCTGCCGCTGGCAGAGCACCCCTTTGACGGCAGCTGGGGCTACCAGACCACCGGCTACTTCTCGGTGACCAGCCGCTACGGCTCCCCCGCCCAGTTTGCCAGCTTTGTCAACGCCTGCCACCGCATGGGCATCGGCGTCATCATGGATTTTGTACCGGTGCACTTTGCCGCCAATGCTGACGCGCTGGCAAAGTTTGACGGCACCTACCTATACGAGTACGACAGCGACGTGGGACAGAGCGAGTGGGGCACCTGCAACTTCAACTACTACCGCCGGGAGGTGTGCAGCTTTTTGAGCAGCGCCGCCGGGCTGTGGATGGACGTGTACCACTGCGACGGCATCCGCATGGACGCCATCTCCCGCGCATTGTACTGGCAGGGCGACCCCAACCGCGGCGTGAATCAGGGCGCGGTGAACTTTTTGCGCAGTTTGAACCACGGCCTGAACGAGCGCTGGCCCACCGGCATCTACATGGCGGAGGACTCCACCAACTTCCTCAAGGTGACCGCTCCCACCCGCTACGAAGGCGTGGGCTTTGACTACAAGTGGGATATGGGCTGGATGCACGACACGCTGGACTACTTTGCCACCCCCTTCGGCGAGCGCCCAGGCTGCTACGGCAAGCTGCTGTTCAGTATGCACTACTTCTACAACGAGCTGTACCTGCTGGCGCTGAGCCACGATGAGGTGGTGCACGGCAAAAAGACCATCATTGATAAGCTGTGGGGCAGCTACGCGGAAAAATGCGCCCAGCTGCGCACCCTGTACTTTTATATGTACACCCATCCCGGCAAAAAGCTGAACTTTATGGGCAACGAGCTGGCACACTTCCGGGAGTGGGACGAAAAGCGGGAGCTGGACTGGAATTTGCTGGAATACCCCTTCCACGATGCCTTCCAGAAATACTTTGCCGCCCTTTGCCGCACCTACGCCTCCGAGCCTGCGCTGTATGACGGCGAGTACAACCCGGACTGCTTTGAGTGGGTGGCAAGCGAAAGCTGTGCCGAGGGCGTGTACGCATGGCTGCGCAAGGGGCGCGGGCAGAACCTGCTCTGCGTCATGAACACACAGGACAGCGCCCACAAAAAGTTCCCTCTGTACCTCAAGTTCCCCTGCAGCGCAGAGCTGGTGCTGGATACCGAGGCCGGCACATGGGGCGGCGTGCACAAGGCGCACCGCAAGCAGAACTTCCACACCACCGACGGCGGTGTGTTTGGCAGGGACTACACCCTGACGCTGGATCTGCCCGCCATGGGCAGCTATCTGCTGCGGCTGTCCCCGGAAGCCCCCAACCCGGACGCCGCCCGCCTGAGCGCCAACAAGGCGCTGGCGCAAAAGCGCAAGGCGGCAAAGGCTGCAAAAGCCGCCGCAGAAGTTTCCAATAAGTAATATTTGTATAAAAATGTCCCGTCTGCTTTGAAAGCGGCGGGACATTCTGCATTTTTCGCCGCCGGGGTGCTGGACAGTGCCCGGGGGAGTTGTTATACTGTAGAATGTGAAACTTTGCAAGGAGGGTCTTGTTCCATGACCGATACTATCACAAAGCCCCGCGTTTCCGCTGCGGCGAAAACTGCGCTGGTGCTGGCTGCAGCGGCGGTGCTGCTGGCTGTTTTTGCGCTGGCTGCGCCCGGCAGCAGATTCTTTTTTCCGCTGGTGAGCCTGTGGTGCAACTTAGCGCTGTTCGCCTGTGTGCTGCTGGTGCTGCGGGTAGCAGGGATAAAATTTGACCTGTTCCACAAAGCGGTGATCGTCGGCCTGTGGGCGGCGGCGCTGATCTACTTTTTCTGGGCGCTGAACCGCCGCAGCTTTGTATACATCTGGGATTATGTCAACTATATCAACAAGCAGTACAGCGCCGAAGCCGCCTTTTTGCAAAGCCCGACGGCTGGCTTCCATTACATCTTCGGCTCTTTTGCCGAGGACTACACCAACTTCATTACCCTGTTTCTGGATTTTCCCTTCTGCCTGAGCGACCGCACCGGCGACAGCTTTGCCTTCTGTCAGGTGTTCAGCATCCTGCCCATGCTGCTGGTGCTGCTGGCAGGGCTTACCATCAAGGTGGGGCAGATGCTGCAGGTGAAGAACCGCTTCTGGTACTTCCTTATTGGAATGTCGTGGATGGTCACCTACCCGTGGCTGCGCATGAGTGCCATGCTCAGCCAGCCGGACTGGTTCGGCCTGATCTTCGGCTTCAGCATCCTGCTGCTCACGCTGGATTTCCGGTTTGAAAAACTGGAGCCGGTGCGCTTTTGCCTGCTGTTCCTTGCCACGGCAGCCATCATCCTCTCCCGCCGGTGGTACTTATATTTTGTAGTGGGCTACTACTTTGCCTACGCGGTGCTGGTGCTGGTAAGCAGCGTGCGCATTGCCCGCGCCGGGCAGAAAAAGCAGGCACTCGTGCAGGTGCGCAACCTCGTGCTGTTCGGCCTGATGAGCATGGTGGCCATGCTGGTGCTGCTGTGGCCGATGGTCAGACACATCCTTGCTTACAGCTACGCCGACCGCTACGCCTACTATAACGGCGGCGGCATGGTCACGGAGCTCTACCTGCAATACGCCCGCATGGGCCTGATGAACCTTGTGCTCATCGGTCTGGGCCTGTGGTTCTGCCTGAAAGTGCACAAAATGCCCGCGCTGCCCTGCCTTGCCGGGCTGGAGATCCTGCTGAGCATGCTGCTGTTCACCCGGGTGCAGACCACCGGTTCCCAACATATGCTGCTGTTCCTCCCGGGGTGGTTTATCCTGTTTTTGCTGGGCGCTGCCGCGCTGGCCGAGGGCATCACCCGCCGCCGGAACCTGAAGATCGGCTTCTGGCTGTTCACCATCGCCTTTGCCACCTCGGTGCGCTGCTCCCCGCTGACCACCGTCGCTCTGCCGGATTTTCTCATCGGCCGCACTATTCTCTCGGCCTCTCTGCAGGAGAGCGCCCGCGATTTTGCCGCCATTGATGACCTGGTCTATGACCGCAAGGATCTGCCCCAGATCAAGGCCATTGCCAACTGGATCGACACCCACTGCGCCGAGGGCGAGATCAGTTACATGATCCCCCACGACACGCTGTACTGCCCGGACCACTTCAAGAACTGCCAGCTGCCCGCGACCCCCATCAACGATAAGCTGGCCTTCGGCTTCTCGGTGCCGGGCACCCACAACTTCCCCATGCAGTTCTTTGAGGCAAAATACGTTCTCACCGCTGATCCTTTCCCGCTGACTCATGTAAATGACCCTGAGAACGAGATGTCCCACAAGCTGAACGAGAGGTTCCTTGCGGTGCGGGACGAGTACTTTACACAGGAAGCCACCTTTGATATGGGCAACGGCACCACCTTTACCATCTGGCGGCGTACCGTAGCCCCCACCCGCGCCGAGGTGGAGTATTACCTGAGCGCCTTTAAGAAAGAAGATGCCCAGTACCCGGAGATGTTCTCCGAGATCGCAGAAAGCTGGCTGGCCGCCCGCGGGCTGTAACGCCGCTTTTATAAAAAGGAGTGTTCGACTATGGAACAAACTGCAAACACCATGCCCGCTGCCGCCTTGGGGCAGTACAAGGGGCTTGCCTTCACCCGCCGGGTGCGCCCGGTATCGGAAAAGGCCGTGGAAGCGGATATCGGCAATCTGGCGCGTGTCCATGCGCCCTTTGTGCCCACTGACGCTCCCGCCGCGCGCGGGATGCGGGTCACGCTGGATTTCGAGGGCTTTCTGGAGGGTGCCCCCATCCCGGACAGCCGGATGGAGCAGGTGACCGTGGTGCTGGGCACCGGGCAGCTGATGCCCGCCGCAGAAGAAGCGGTGTACGGCCACTGCGCGGGCGAGACTTTCCGCTTCGACTTCACCTACCCCGCCGAGTTCCGCGTGCCGGAGCTTTCCGGCAAAACCGCACAGTTTGAGATCTGCCTGCACACAGTAGAGCGCAAACAAGTGCCCCCGGTGGACGATGCCCTTGCAAGATCCCTGGGCTATGACGATCTGGACGCCCTGCGGGAGAGCCTGCGGGAGAAAAAACGCCTTTCCCACGAAGCCAACGCCGACCGCATTGCCGGGGCGGCGCTGCTGGATATGGCGGGCGCAAACCTGACCGTGGAGCTGCCCGCCGAACTGCTGGCGCAGAACGCCGAATACCAGATGAACCAGCTGCGCCAGCGGCTGCGCAAGAGCCAGATGACCATGGAGCTGTACTGCAAGAGCGCCGGGCTGACCCCGGAACAGGTGCGGGAGGGCTACCGCAGGGAAGCCGAGCGTCAGCTGCGGGCGGTGCTGGCGGTGCGCGCCATTGCCGAAGCCGAACAGATCACTGTGACCCAGCAGGAGGTGGACGCCGAGTACGCCCGCCTTTCCAAGCTGCACGACACCCCGGAGGAAGAGATCCGCAAAGTGCTGAGCCGGGACGCCGTAGCCGCCGCCGTGACCAACCAGAAGGTGCAGCGCTTCCTGCTCGACCACGCCGCACTTACCTCTGTTGTGGAAAAGGAGTAAAGACCATGGGCTTTTTTACCAGAACTGCAATGGATGCCCTGATGAAGACCACCCATCCAGAGATCAACCGCCGCCAATGCTGGAATTTGCACCCCCACCGCAAGCCCTGCACCACCTGCAAGGATATCTGCCCCTACGGTGAGGAAATTTTCTCCCGCCCGAACCTTGTCAAGGACTGGGACCCCTGCACCGACTGCGGGCTGTGCGTTTCCGCCTGCCGCAGCGGCTGCATTGCACCCTCGCCGGAGCAGGTGCAGCGGGATACCGCCGCAGCGGACTCCGACAGCGATACCATCTGGATCGGCTGTGAAAGATCCACCCGCAAAAACACCGTAGTGCGCAGCTGCATCTGTGCGCTCTCGTGGGAAGCGCTGGCGTATCTGGCGCTGAACAAAAAGATCGTGCTGGACCTGACCCCCTGCGGACAGTGCGAGAACGATCTGTGCGCCGAGCAGCTGCGCAAGGAGCTGACAAGACTTGTGGACTTTTTCGGTCAGCCGATGTTCGAAGCGCGGTTCTCGCTGGCATACGAGGAAAAGGAGTACCCCTACCATGTGCAGGAGCTGACCCGCCGCGAGATGCTGGAACAGGTGAGCCACGGCTCCAAGAGCGGCACCAAAAAGCTGCTGCAAATGCTGCCCGGTCTGCGCAGCGAGGAGGACAGCGGGGTGGACTTCCGTCTGCTGCTGCACCAGCGCACAAAGCAGCTGAAGGCCGCCATGGAGACGCCCCTGCAGTACGGCTACTATATGCCCAAATTCACCGATAACTGCTTTGGCTGCGGCCGGTGCGAAAAAGCCTGCCGTGCCAACGCTATGAAGTTTGAGGATATGCCGAACGGCCAGACCCGCATCGTACTTACCCCGTGGAAGTGCAGTGAGTGCGGCGTGTGCATGAACGTGTGCTCCAACAAGGGCTTTGACGGCATGAAGCTGTACCAGCTTACCACCCTTGGCCCCGTGGTGCTGCACAAGTGCACCAAGACCCTGTGCAAACAGTGCGGCAAACCCATTGCCCCGGACAGCGCCGAGGGACTGTGCTCGGTGTGCCGCATCAAGGCACGCACCCAGAAGCGGCAGGAGGAAGCGCGTCTGCGTGCCGAGCAGCTGAAAGCCGAACGCGCCGCCAAGGCCGCAGAGGATGCCGCCAAGGCAGCGGAAAACGCTGTGGAATCCACCGCCGAAGCTGCCGCTCAGACCGCAGAGACCGCCGCTGCCGCCCTGCCCGATACCATCCCCGCCGGGCAGAGCGCTTCCCCTGCCAACGTCACTGCGCCCAGTCTCGGAAAGCAGGTTTCCGAATAATAGCCGGACGATTTGACGATTCAGAATGCGCTCCGCGTTGCTTTGCGCATAAATAGCGGAAAAAAGATTTTTATTTTCGGGATAGCGGAGCGCCTGCGGGCGCTCCG